>NZ_CAKKTL010000044.1:0-5373 GCF_920664355.1 Protofrankia sp. CiP1_Cm_nod2 | reverse complement strand
TCTCGATCTCCAGCAGGCAGCGGCTGTTCTCCTCCGCCGGTTCCGGTGGACGACGGCGGGCGACGATCCGTAACCCTCGCAGCACATGGTTGGCCGTTCCCGGATGACCGTCGGTGACGCGGTGCAGGTCCGTTGCCAGCCGGCGCCACCGGTCGGGCAGGTCGGCGCGTCTGACCAGCAGGCTGACGTCGTTCGCCGTGAGGTCGGGTAACGCCACCGGATACCACCATGATCCCGCTTCGTGCGCGTCCGCGCGCCGGCCGCGGGCCCAGTTCGCGTAACCCGCCGCGTCGAGCGGGCGTATCCGGCCCCCCGGAGTGCCGTCGCGGACCGGGTTCCACCCCCGGCTGGTCACGATCACGACCAGCGGGTCGCAGGTGCCGGCGCCCTCCGAAGCCCGTTGATGGCGTTCTTCCACGAGCAGGTGAAGAAACTCCCGGCCGCCGGGGGAATGGTGGACGTTGTCCAGCAGCAGAACGCAGTTGAACAGGTCGCCGCCGGCCCGCCGGCCGGCGGTGAAAGCGTCGTACAGATCGGCGAGAAACATTTTCACCAGCAGCCGTTCCACCTCCTGGCGCGATTCGTCGTCGGCGTTCCGGAGCGCGACCAGGTCGGCCAGGGCGTCCGGGCTGATCGGCTCGGCGGTCCGCCGCGAGCGCTCCGCCCGTTGGAAGGGCCAGGTCCGCCGGCCGCCCAGCCGGGCCCGCCACTGCATGGAGGCGAGGACGGTCACCGCGGCGGACGCCACATCCGGCAGTTCCGACGAGGCGAGCACCGGGCTGACGATCCTGATGATGTCGTCGCGGTTGCGCTCCGCCCAGGTCCGGTCGCGCAGCAGCCTGGTGATCTGGTGCAGGGTCTGGATACGATCGTTCAGCTCCAGCTCGCTGCCGAGGACAAGCAGGCAGGTGTAGAGCCGGTCGAAAGTGACACGCCGATAACCGGGCACCTTCCCGGCAAGGCCGAAAGCGGTCCGGACCAGAATCTCGCGGGCCGGGGAGACATCGCGCCCCGGCGCCGGCCGCCGTCCCGTCCCGCCCAGATTCAGCCGGACGCGCGGCACAGCCGCGCACCATCGTTCGATCTCGTCGAGCACGGCACTGCGGCCAATGCCCGGGGGCCCGAGCAGCAGGACAACCGGCAGGTCACGGTTCCGCGCCTCACCGGAGCGGTCCAGGCACTCCGTCAGCAGCCGCCGGACCGGTTCCTCCCGGCTTCGGGAGATGGCCACTCGCTCGCTCATCGGACAGTCCGCCGTTTGCCGCCGGACCGGCGTGAAACGCGCCATGGAACGGCCGTGCCGATCGCCGACACCATCTCACCAGGGCACATGCGCATATCCATCCGACGAGGCACGGAGAACGATCCGGCCGGCCCGGCTACACCTGCGGCACCAAGATCCGCAAAGCGGAGATCCGCGACAACGAAATCCGTGCCGGCAGGGCGTGGGCAGGGTTTGGGCCCACCAGCCCAGAGCGTACAACCGCTTACATACAGAGTGACCCACGGGCCGATCCACCCGGATGCCTGACAGACATATCATTCCGGCCCGTCCTCGGCGCACGTCCGCCAAAAAATCCCGGACGACCACACGGGATTCCCGGCCGAGAAAGGATGCCGGTGAAATTCAGCCATGACATTGGAAATCGGGGGCCGTCCATGTTTGCGACAATCCTGCCGGGAGCGCCAAGATCGCGCTCGGCGTCGCCGGACCAGCCCAGGTGCGCCGGCAGCCGGGCGACAGGCCCCGGGCAGCCCACCGGCCCACGGCCGACGGCTCTCGTCCGCGACCGTGCAATGACAGCTAGTGTCACCTTCCCGACTCTCCGTCGTCACTTCTGGTTCTCCTGGAGTAAAACAGTTGTTCGGTCAACGCCAGTGGGTGTGGTGGGGGGCACGGCGATGAGCCGTACGCTCCTCGCGCGGCAGGCACCCTTGTCACGAAGGGAACCTGTGTGCCAATCCTGGTCACCGACCTCGATGGAACCCTGCTCGCAGGAGACGTGACCGACCGGCGGCGCCTGCGCGACGCCCTGAACCGCCACCCCGAGGTGGTGGTCGTCTTCGCCACCGGGCGCGCTCTGCCCGCCATCCGCGAGGCGCTGGACGACCCGCTGGTGCCCAGGCCCCGCTGGATCATCGCCGACGTCGGTGCCACCGTGCTCGACGGCGTCGACCACACACCTGTCCAACCGCTGCAGAGCAAGCTGCGAGCCGACTGGCCCGGAACCGCGCGCGTACGCACCGCGCTGCGCCGCTTCCCCGCACTGACCTACCAGGACGGCGTGCCGCAGGAGGGCCGCTGCTCGTTCTTCCTCCACCCCGAAGATCTCACACCGGCCGTCACCGACATGGTGGAGGCACTCGGCTGCACCTGGAGCTACTCGGCGGACCGCTACTTCGACGTCCTGCCCAGGGGCGTCTCCAAGGGCAACGCGCTGACCGCTCTCGCCCGCTCGCAGGGCTGGCCGACAGCCTCGATCCTGGTCGCCGGGGACAGCCTCAACGACCTGTCCATGTTCCGGACCGGTACGCACGGCGTGGCGGTCGGCAACTCCGAACCAGCGCTGATCGCCGCGCTGGACGGCCAGGACGGCGTCCACCGGCCCCGGCAGCCCGGCGCCGCGGGCGTGTTACAGGCACTGCTGAAGCTGGGCTGGGTCGAGGCCCGATCCCCACTCGTGATCGGCTACCATCGCCCGCCGGCCATCTGGGCCCCCGACGCCGACCAGCGGGAACCGTCGAGCCCGAACGGCATCCTGCCCACCCTGCTCAGTCTCTTCAGCGCAGGTATGGAGGCCGTCTGGGTGGCCGCCGCCGTTGCGGAGCAGACGGTTGCGGAGCAGGCGCTCCTGGGGCAGGCAGTCCTGGAACAGCCGGAACGCACAGCCCTCCCCGACGGGCGCAACATCAAAATCCCGCTCTCCTTCCTCCCGCTGCGACCGGACGAATGGCGTGCCTACTTCCACCAGGCATGCAAGGAAACGCTCTGGCCGGTACTGATGTCACAACCCGAACGGTTGTGCTTCAACCCGCTCGCCTGGGAGCAGTACCGGACGGTCAACAGGCGTTTCGCCGAGCACATCGACAGCGAGGCGGCGCAAGGCGGCACGGTCTGGTTGCACGACTACAACCTCTGGCTGGTACCGGGCATCCTCCGCGGAAGGCGACCGGACCTGCGGGTGGGGCTGTTCCACCACACGCCCTTCCCACCGCCGGAGATGTTCGCCGCCCTGCCGACCGCCGAGGAGATCCGTGCCTCGCTCAGCTGCCTGGACTGGGCCGGATTCCACACCACGACCTTTGCCGGACGTTTCCGGTCCGTCCTCGCGGGCAGCCCGCGGCTACCGAGGATCGGCGTCCACCCACTCGGCGTCGACCACGACGCCATCGAGGCGCTCGCCCATGGCCGAGCCCCGCGCATCCGCCGGCAGGGCGGCCAGCTGGTGCTCTCCGTCGAGCGCCTGGACTACACCAAGGCCCCGGTCGAGAAGGTCGAAGCGGTCGCGATGCTGCTCGCCCGCCGCCCCGAGCTGCGCGGGCGCCTTCGCGTCCGACTGATCTGCGCCCCACCCGAGCCCGGCATCGCCGCCTACGACTCGACACGGCGGAAGCTCGAGCGACGGATCGCCGAGGTCAACCGGGCCTGGGGCGAGGACGGCTGGGAGCCCATCGACTACCTGCCCCGTTCGCTCTCCTTCACCGAGGTCGTCGACAACTACCTTGCCGCCGACGTCCTGTGGGTCACCTCCTTCCAGGACGGGATGAACCTGACGGCCAAGGAATACGTCGCCGTCCAGGCAGCGGTCGGCGGTTCCGGCGTACTGGTGCTCTCCCGGCACATCGGAGCGGCGGAGGAGCTGGGAACAGCGGCGGTGCTCACCGACCCCTACTCCCTCGACGACCTCGCCGACCGGCTGGCCCTGGCGCTGTCGCTCACGCCGGCCGAACGGCGGGCACGCCTGGCCGACCTCGCCCGCCGGCTCGGCCACCGTCATCCGACGGCGTGGGCAACAGAGATCATTTCTGCCATCCGGGGAACGGAGCGCGCCTCCGGGCCCTCCCGGCGGGCCCCTGTTCAGAGCGGTGGCCACGGCAACGGCGCCGGGTACGCGGCACGCAACCGATCCTGAGCCTCACCGCGGTCACCGGGAGACCGGTCGTCCGGGGAGCCGGGTCGGACAGCCGAGAGGTGGTCGAGGCCCAGGAGCGCGGCACCGACGACCGGTGGGGCGACCACCAGCCGGATCTCGGCGAGCGGTGCGCGGGTGGCCAACCGGGCGGTGATGTTGTCCAACAGCAGCGGCTGGTGGGAGGTCAGCATGCCACCGCCCAGGACGAGCGGAGTGGGCATGTCGAGCCGGCCCAGCCGGGTGAGCGCCACCAGAGCGAGCCGGACGATCTCATCGGCCTGACGGTCGATCAGGCCGAGCGCGGCCGCGTCGCCGGCCGTGGCCGTGGCGAACAGAAGTGGGATGATCTCATGCAGCCTGGCCCGCTCCAGCTCGCCGAGGTGGACCGCCTCGGCGACACGGGTCGCGCTCGGCAGGTCGAAGTGCGCGGCGATGGCGGACGCGAGCGCGGTCGCCGCACCACGACCGTCCTCCGCCCGGACGGCATGCCACATGCACTCCACCGCCAGCACCTCACCGCCACCCCAGTCACCGGTCAGCCGTCCGAGGGCGGGGAAACGGACCGTCCGGCCGTCCGGCAGCAGGCCCACGCAGTTGACTCCGGCGCCGCAGACCACCGCGGCCCCGCACGCGTCGTCCGTCCCGGCCCTCAGCACAGCGAAGGTGTCGTTACGAACGGCCACCGACCGCGTCCAGCCCTGCTCTTCGACGGCCTTCCGCAGCCGCTCCTCCTCCACCGGCAGATCGGCGTTGGCCAGGCAGGCGCTGGTGTGCTCGGCCACCGGGTTCTTCTCCGGCGGCAGCCCGGCCCGCGCGGCGGCGGCCCGGACCAGCGGCGCCAGCATGGCGACCGCGGCCTGTGCCCCGATCAGCTGCGGCCGGAAGCCACCGCCACGGGCACTGCCCAGGACGGCGCCGTCCGCGCCGACCAGCAGGACGTCGGTCTTGCTGTTGCCGGTGTCGATGGCGAGCACCCCCGGCAGACTGGACATGGCAGGCAAACGGATGCGTCACCCTTCCGGATCGATCGATGTCTCCTCGACGAAGGTAGAGTGCGGCGGTCGGTGAGTTGCCCGACATTCACAACTCGCTGTCAGGCGTCTCCCCGGCCCGCGGCTCTCACGGACAGCGGTCGATCAGTTCACGATGAGACTTCCGGAGCACATCGCGACCACGGGCACGCCGGCGCCGGGCCGGCTATTCCGCTCGGGCCGCCCACAGAGCGCAGATGGGCAGTGCC
>NZ_CAKKTL010000043.1:29214-31254 GCF_920664355.1 Protofrankia sp. CiP1_Cm_nod2 | reverse complement strand
CGGCCGCAGCGTGGGCGCTGCGTGCCGCCGAGGCGGTGGGCGAGGGCCGGGTGGCGGTGATCTGCCCGGCCGGCCTGCCCGAGCGGATCCGCACGGCACTCGCGGCCGCGCCGGCGGGCACCCCCTTCGGCACAGCGGCGGCCGGAACGGCCGCCCCCAGCGGCACAGCGGACGTGCTGGCCGCCCCGATCGCGGTGCTCACCGTCGCGGAGTCCAAGGGCCTGGAGTTCGACGCGGTCGTCGTGGCGGAGCCCCAGATGATCATTAATGGTTCGCGGCGCGGCCTCGCCGACCTGTACGTGGCGCTGACCAGGGCTACCCGGACGCTGACCGTCGTCCACTCGGGTCCACTGCCGACGGTCCTACGCCGGCTGGCCACCGAGCGGCGGCCGGCCGGCGGCGGCCGGCTCGGGTAGCGGCTGCTCCGGCTGGCTCCGGGGCCGGCTGGCGGCCCGGCTTCCCGGCTTCCCGGCTGCCGAACGCCGGCCCGACGACAGGCGCGCGCACCGACGTCCGGACGTTGACCAGGCTCCCGCCGAGCCGGCCACCATCCCGGACGGGAAGCTCCGGATCTCGCCCGGTCCGGGCAGGCCGGCACGTCGTGGTGTGTTCCGCGGCGTTCGGTGGGAACGGAACAGGGGTGCGCTACGGACCAATCAGGACCAGGACCCCGACCGCTCGGCGGGACTCGGTCATCAGCCTGGTCTGCGGGATCATCGGCCTGTTCCTCCTCGGGATCATCCTCGGGATCGTCGCGATCGCCTTCGGGGTGCGGGGACGACGCGGCGGCGGTGGGCACCTGGCAACGGCCGGGCTCGTCCTGGGCATCGTCGACGTCGCACTGTGGATCGTCGGCCTGACGGTGTCGAACGCGAACGCGCTGGTCTGGTACTGACCAGCCGCCGCCCACCCCTCGCCCGCTGTCGACATCCACGCCGGTCGCCCACTGCCGGTCGCCCACTGCCGGTTCACGGCCACCACCGGTCCCACCGATCCGCGGCGGACCGTCGGCGCGCCGGACCGGTGCGTCACAGCACTGTCACGGCACGGGGTGGATACGGCCGGATGTCGTCGACAACGGCCGGCCGCTCCCACCCCAGCGCGTCTGGACGATTTCGGCCGCGATCGACACCGCGGTCTCCTCGGGCGTACGGCCACCGAGATCAAGGCCGATCGGCGCCCGGATCCGGGCCAGCTCCGCCTCGGTCAGCCCGGCGGCCCGCAGGCGGGCGAGCCGGTCGGCATGGGTGCGCCGGCTGCCCATCGCGCCGATGTAGCCCGCCGGCGTGCGCAGCGCCGCCGCCAGCAGGGGGACGTCGAACTTCGGGTCGTGGGTGAGCACGCAGATCGCCGTGGACGGGTCGACGGCGATCCGCCCGAGATAGCGGTGCGGCCATTCGACCACCACCTCGTGGGCCGCCGGGAAACGCTCACGGGTGGCGAACACCGGCCGGGCATCACACACGGTGACTCGAAACCCCAGGAACGCGCCGATGCGGGTGAGCGCGGCCGCGAAGTCGACCGCACCGAACACGAGCATGCGGGCGGGCTGCGCGAACGCCCGCACGAACACGTCTATCCCGGTGCCTATCTCAGTACCTGTCCTCCCAGTACCTGTCCCGGTGCCGTGCCGCTGGCCGCGCGGCCCGTAGCGGCGTCGGCCGCTGTGCCCCCGCGCGAGCATCTCCCGGGCGTCGTCCGCGACGGCCGCGTCGAGCCCCTCGGTGCCGAGGGTGCCGGCCACCCGGCTTGGCCAGACCGCCAGCCGGGCGCCCGGCCGCACCGGCGCGGCGGCCGAGCCGATGACGGTACCCACCGCCACCGGCTCGGCCGCGGCCACCGCCGCCGCCACGTCGCCGAACTCCGGCGCGCCGTGACGGTCGATGCGCTGCACGAAGACGCTGATGGTCCCGCCGCAGGTCAGCCCGGTCGCCAGTACGTCGTCACCGCCCGGCCCTCCGCCCGCGCCCAGCCCACCGCCACCGCCGTCGCCGTCACCGTCCAGATCGTCTCCGCTGCCCAGATCGTCTCCGCTGCCCA
>NZ_CAKKTL010000043.1:23055-29048 GCF_920664355.1 Protofrankia sp. CiP1_Cm_nod2 | reverse complement strand
CGTCGCCACCGTCCAGGCTGCTATCACCGTCCGGGCCGTACGTGGCCAGTGCCGGCTCACCTGTGGCGAGCACCTGGCACGCCAGCTCGTACACCGCGCCCTCGACGCAGCCGCCGGAGACGCTGCCGACCGCTTCCCCGCCGGTGCCGACGGCCAGCACCGCACCGGGCGGGAGCGGCGCGGACGAACCGGTCCCGACCACGGTGACGAGCGCGAACGGCTTCCCCGCCGCCCACCAGCGGGCCAGCTCCGGCAGCGCGTCACGCACAGGGCCTCCCTTGCCGTGTCTTCGCTATGCCTTCCCCGCCATGTCCTGCGGGAGTGCCGGGCCGCCCATGCCCACCGCCCATGCCCACCACAGCACACGGGACACAGGAGTGTGCGGCGCGGCAGCGTGCGGACCAGGCAGCACGGAGCAGGACAGGATCTGGTCGATCAGTACGGAGAGTAGCCATAGTGGACCGCGCAACGCGGAGCGGGAGCTCACCCTGGGCGGGGCCGCGATCTCCCGCCGTGGCCCCGCCCGCCCGGACGGGCCCGGCTGCGATACTTACCGCAAGCGCTCCGCCAGGTTTTCGGAGGACGTCACACGGCAGGAACAGATCGGTACCGTTGTCGCTTCATCCTTGGTGAAGCGGCCAACAGACTTCCGTGAGGAGGCTCCGACCAGTGCTCGACCCTCGTGAGCTGTATGAGGTCGCCGACGATCTGCCGGAAATCGGCAGGCCGGTGCTGGTGGAGGCTCTCACCGGTGTCGTCGATGCGGGTGGCTCGATCCGGCTGGCCCGCGACCATCTGCTGACCACCCTGGACAACCGTCTCATCGCGACCTTCGACATCGACCAGCTGCTCGACTACCGCTCCCGCCGGCCATTCATGATCTTCTCCGAGGATCACTGGGAACACTACGACGAGCCCCTGCTCGGGCTGCACCTCGTCGATGACAGCGCCGGGACGCCTTTCCTGCTGTTGTCCGGCCCAGAGCCCGACCTGCAGTGGAAGCGGTTCATCGCCGCCGTCGGCATTCTCGCCGAGCGCCTGGGCGTCCGGCTGACCGTGGGTCTCAACGCGATCCCGATGGCCGTTCCGCACACCCGCCCGTGCGGCGTCACCGCGCACGCCACCCGCCGGGACCTCATCATCGGGTACGAGCCGTGGGTACGGCGGGTCCAGGCACCCGGCAGCGCCGGCCATCTCATCGAGTACCTGCGCGGACGCGACGGCCTCGACGCGATGGGGTTCGCCGCCCACGTCCCGCACTACCTGTCGCAGACCGACTATCCGGCGGCCACCGAGAGCCTGCTCACCTCGCTGTCGAAGGCGACCGGCCTGATGCTCCCGCTGGACGGGCTGCGCTCCGCGTCGGCGGCCGTCCGCACCAACATCGACCGGCAACTGGCGAACGGCGGTGAGGCGGCGGCGCTGGTCACCGCCCTCGAGGAGCAGTACGACACGTTCATCCAGGGCCGGGCAGGCGCCGATCTCCCGGCGGTCGAGGACGAGGAGCTGCCCACCGCGGACGAGCTCGCCGCGGCGCTGGAGCGCTTCCTCGCCGAGCAGACCGAGCCCGACGGCCCACCTGATCTTCCCTCGAACTGACAGCTCTCGAACCGACGGCCCTCGAACCGACAGCTCTCGAACCGACGGCCCTCGAACCGACAGCCCTCGAACCGACGACAGGCTCGTTCGGACGCGGGTCCGCGCCCGAGGCATCCAGAAGGGACCGCCGATGACCACATCCCCGGGGACCGTCGTGGTCACCGGAGCGTCGACAGGGATCGGCGCGGCGACCGTGCGTCACCTGATCGGCCAGGGCAGACAGGTGATCGCGGGCGTACGCCGGGAGGAGGACGCGACCGCGCTGAAGACCGAGCTCGGCGAGCGGGTCGTGCCCGTCCAGCTCGATGTCACCGATCCGGAGGCGGTGGCGGCGGCGGCTGTCACCATCCGCGGTACCGTCGGGGCCGAAGGCCTTGCCGGCCTGGTCAACAACGCGGGTATCGCGGTCGCCGCGCCGGTGGAGTTCCTTCCGCCGGCGGAGCTGCGCCGCCAGCTCGATGTCAACGTCGTCGGCCAGGTCGCCGTCACCCAGGCGGTGCTCCCCCTGCTGCGGGACGGGCACGGCCGGATCGTCAACGTGGGCTCGATCGGCGACCGGGTCGTCTCCCCGCTGCTCGGCGCCTACACCGCGTCGAAGTTCGCGCTGGCCGCGCTCACCAGCACGCTGCGCATCGAGCTCGCCCCCTGGGGAATCGACGTCGTCCTCATCGAGCCCGGAGCGGTCACCACACCGATCTGGCGGTCGGCGGCGGCATCCGCCGACCGGCTGTTCGCGACGCTGCCCCCGGCCGTCGACACGCTGTACGGCAGGCAGATCGCCGCCGCCCGCGCGGGCGCGAAGCGCAACGAGGCCGCCGGGATCCCCCCGGCGGAGGTCGCGAAGGTGATCGTGCACGCGCTGACCACCCAGCGGCCCCGTACCCGCTATCTCGTCGGCAGGGACGCCCACATCGCCGCCGCCGTCGCCCGGCTGCCACCGCGGGTGCGCGACCGCATCGTCCTGCGCCGGACGCAGTGACCACGATCAGCCGTACCGGCTGCCCCTGAGCGTCACCGGCCGACCGCGACCGCCCGGCTGCGCGACCGCCCAGCCGGCCCTGCCAGCCGGGCGTGGTCCGGCTGCCCCGGGCGTCAGCCGACGTGGACGAAGGGCCGCCGGGCCGGTTCGGGCTCGGCTTCACGCAGCACCTCGCGGGTGACAGGCGCGACCTCGCCGACCCCGATGAAGAGGAACCGCAACAGGTTGAGCAGCGGATTTCCCTCGCCCCACTCGAAATAGACGTGCGGCCGCTCACCGGTGAAGTCACGCAGGTACAGCAGCAGTGCCGCGATCGCGTTCGGCACCGAGGTGCTCGTCAGCTTCAGGATCCGGTAGCCGTGACGCTCCTCGCCCCGGACGTCCAGCTCGCTTTCGAACTCGGACGCGTCCGACACCGTCACCTCGACGAAGAGCAGCGGATCCCCGTCGGGGATATGCAGGTCGTGACGTTCCTGCTGTTCCTTGTCGGAGTACTCGGCGGCGTCGCGCAGGTCCGGTTCATTGGCGATCAGCCGCAGCTCACCGGCGCGGGCGGCCTCGGTGACGAACCGTGTCGCGGTGTCGTCCAGGCGGACGTCCGTGACACGCAGCTCGAACGCGCGTATCCCGCGCGACGCGAACGACACGACAATGATCGCCATAATGAAGAACGAACCGATGATCAGGCCGTCCGGCCGTTCGATGATATTCGCGATGGTGGTGTAGACGAAGACGGTCGAGATGGTCGCGAACCCGGCGGTGTACACGCGCCGACGCCGTTTCGCCGAAGCCAGCGTCACCGCCAGCGACGCCGACGTGATGAGGACGAGCACACCGGTCGCGTAGGCGCCGGCCTGTTTGTCGACACTGGCCCGGAACAGCACCGTGACGACGAACGCGACCACGGTGAACACCAGGACCAGCGGGCGGACCGCACGCGCCCAGTGCGGGGCCATACCGTAACGCGGCAGATAACGGGGCACCAGATTGAGCAGCCCCGCCAGCGCGGACGCCCCGGCGAACCACAGGATCGCGATGGTGCTGATGTCGTAGCAGGTCCCGAAGACGGTGCCCAGCAGTTCGTGGGCGAGATAGGCCAGGGCGCGGCCGTTGGCGGCACCACCCGTCTCGAATTCCGCCTTCGGGATGAGCAGGGTTGTCACCATGCTGCTGGCCAGCAGAAAAACGCTCATAATCAACGCCGCTGTGGTGAGCAGATGCCGGGTTCCCCGGATCCGCCCGGTGGGACGCTCCTCGGTGTCGGACGCGTCCCCGCGGATGAGCGGCATCACCGCCACCCCGGTCTCGAAACCGGAAAGGCCCAGCGCGAGCTTGGGGAACACTATGAGCGCCACCCCGATCATCACCAGGGGGTTCGGGTGCTCGGCCACCATCAGTGCGCGCCAGTCGTCGACGACGTGCGGGGTGCGCAGCACCTGGGCCACACCGGCCAGCACGACGACGAGGTTCAGCGCCAGATAGATCATGACCAGGGCGACCGCGATACCGAGGGCCTCGGTGAAGCCCTTGAGGAACACCGCGGCGAGCAGGGCGAGCAGCACCAGCGTGACCAGCAGGTTGTGGCCGTGCAGGAAGTGCGGGGCGTACGGGTTCTCGATGAGGTGCGCGGTGGCGTCGGCAGCCGACAGGGTGATCGTGATGAGAAAGTCGGTGGCGGCGAAGCCCAGCAGGACCAGGACGAGCAGCTTCCCCGACCACCACGGCAGCAGGTGTTCCAGCATCGCGATGGATCCCTCGCCGTGGGGGCTTGCCGACGCCACCTTGCGGTAGACGGGCAGGGCCCCGAAGAGGGTGAGCAGCACGAGGATCAGGGTCGCGACCGGGCTGAGGCTGCCGGCGGCGAGAGCGGCGATGCCGGGCTGGTAGCCAAGGGTGGAGAAGTAGTCCACTCCCGTGAGACACATCACACGCCACCACGAGTGCCGTCGATGCTCGACCGACGGCTGGGTGTGCGGCCCCGCGTGCCGCCGCGACCGCTCGGCCAGGCCCTGGAGCAGCCAGGTACGTAGACGCTGGTCGTGCTGGTTTCTCCGGAGAGGCTCTGTGACGGTCACTGCCAGTGCCTTCCATCGGATACGGAGTCGCGTCGAGGGTAAGGGTTCGTTCATAACCACATCCCGTAGTCGCCAGGCGGCCTACCGGTCGACCGTGCGTCACCCCGAAGGGCGATGTTCGACCTGTTGGCGATGTTCGGCCTGTTGAGGAAGCGCGACACAACGCGGCCAAACGAGCCGGAGTCTACGGCGCGGCCACGCCACACGCAGAGGTGTCCGGATCATTGGCCACGAGGGCATCCGGCTGCATTCATCATCCGTCCGCCCGGTGCCTGATCGTGTTGTTCGGCACATGATCCCGCGGCCGTGACCATCAACACGTAACCCTCGTCACAAGAGCATCGGCAAACGTGGCGGACCGGCCCGGCCGCGGTCACCGGCGGGCCGCGCGGCAGAGCGGAAGATTCCCGACGACGAAAATATTCGTGACACTACCGGAGATAGCGGAAATTTTTCGCTGATCCATTTGCTCCACCCTCGCTCCGCGACGGACGAGGGGCCTCGGGAGAGCCGAGGGACATCAGGAGAACGGCGCGGGACGCGCGGCCGGCAGCCGGCGGCACACCGTCCCGCCCGGGTGGCCGCCGGGACGGCGTGGATGAGCACGGCATACGGCCGGGCACGGCTTTCACGAAGAGGGTGACAGGGATTACGGGCTGACGAGGCGGCCGACATGGCGCGGCCGGGCACGGGCATTGCCCCCTGAGACGGTCCGGGGCACAACGGCCGTGCGGGATTACCTCCGGCCGGCGGGCCACCCGGCCGGCCGCCTGGATTCGTAGCCCCGGGCCCGGCCTACTTGGCCGGGACGTTCAGCGCGGCGAGCGCCGAAGCCCAGCGAAAATACTTCAGACTGGCCAGATCGGCCACTGTTTTGATGTTGAATGCCTCTCGCAGCAGCTCGCCGTCACGGTCGGAAACCCCTTTCAGAGCCGACACCGGGGCGGCCAGGATCTCCGGCAGCTCCCTGTCCGCCCACGCCTTGTCCAGCACTTTGTCGAGATCGATGGCAGCCATGATTTCCTCGTTTCCTCCTGGCGTCCGACGGTCCCGCCATCCGGCCGGCGGCCCCGGTGCCCACAAGTATGATGCCGCACCCGGAAACGCACCAGCGGCACCCACTTCCCGGACGCCCGCCGGGTGGTGGATTTTTCGGGCCATACGCCTGCACCGATGAAATCCGGAAAGTCACCAGAAACGTGCCGAATACCCTGGGTAATAGGGTTCGTGGGCCGACCCGCCGGCCGCGGTCCCGTTACAGCGGGCCGGCCGGGGAATTCGCCGCGGCAGCCGTTGCCCGCCCCGTCCGCCTGCTCCCCCTCTCTCGTCCGCCTATTTCC
>NZ_CAKKTL010000043.1:6295-22667 GCF_920664355.1 Protofrankia sp. CiP1_Cm_nod2 | reverse complement strand
CCCGTCCGCCGTCGGCCGGGCCGGCGTCTTCCGGTTCCCGCAGTGCCGCTTCCGGTTCCCGCAGTGCCGCGCGCTCACCGGGAGGTTGACCACCACGTCCTTCCGGACGAGCCGGAAACCGTCGAGAAGGTACACATTCATCATGATCATTACCGCCGATCGTGACCGCACTGCGTCCCACCGTTGGATGATCATCCTAAAAGGCTTTTCGTCGCGCAACGACGGTCTGTCCGCCAGCTGTCCGTCGGACATCTCGAACGTCCTGCGGACATTCCGGACAGATGTTCCGCGGCCACCCCGGCGGCCGTCCCGATGAATCTCCCGGCAGACGTCCCCACGGACGCCGGCCGACGGCACGGACGCGGCGGACAGGACAGACGGAGCGGACGGGACAGACGGAGGGGACAGACGGAGGGGACGGGACAGACGGAGCGGGCGGAGCGGTTCACGGTGCGGCCAGCCCGGTCGGGCGCAGGGGGCGGGCCCACGCGTGACCGTGGCCGGGAAGCGACCAGCCGTGAGGATGCCACGGGAATCATGCGCGGGACGCGAACGCCCCGCCACGATCGCGGCCCGGTCTCCCGGCGGAATGCCCGTGGCCCACCAGCGGGCCCGCCCAACGCGGACGGAACGGTTCACACATCAGATACGGCACTTCATTCCCGCTCCGTGGACGCGCGCAACCTTCCCCGACATCGGATATCATGTATATAATTCTGGCCTTTACATCGTCCTACTCGAACGGCACATCGCCACCTCCGAGGAGAGGTTCCCGTGGCCAGACGACGACCCGGTTCGGTTGCTCGCAAATCGCGCGCCGAGCAGGTAGCCGCTGACATCGAGGGCGAGATCCTCGAGACGCGGCTGCCGATCGGCGCGCACCTCGGTCGGCGCGTCGAGTTCATGGAACGGTTCGGCATCAGTCCGACAGTCATGAACGAGACCCTGCGGATCCTGCGCAACCGGGGCCTGGTGGGCGTACGCCCGGGCACCGGCGGCGGCATCTTCGTCGCCAGCCTGCCCCCACAGGTCCGGCTGGGAGCGATGGACCTGTGGTTCCACGACTCCGGTACCCATCCCCTCCAGCTGTTCGAGGCCCGGATGCACCTCGAGGCCGGCCTGGCCGCCGTCGCCTTCGACCGCGCGACCGCCGGTGACGTCGACGCGATCCAGGACGCCTATGACCACATGGCCTCGGCCCGGGACGCGCGCGGCTACGTCGAGGGCGCCATGAGCATGCACCGCGCGCTGGTCACCGCCGCGCGGATCCCGGTGCTGGACGGCATGCACCAGAGCGTGGTTGCCCTGCTCGAGGCGACGCTGAGCCGGGCGACGTTCGTCGACGGCCACGAACCGATGCTCCGGCACAGCCTGAACGTGCACTCCGACATCATCGAGGCGATCCGCACCCGTAATCGCTTCGCGTTCGACAGGGCGATGAAACTCCACAACGACGACCTGATTCGAACTGACGATCCGCACCCGTCCCCGAATATCAGAAAAATCTCCTCCGCCGGCACGCGCGCCCCAGTGGCCGAGCTGACCGGATGATGACTGGGCAACGCCATTGCCCGTTGCTCGCGGCGGGCACCGGGTCCGGCTGACGGCGCGGGGACCGGGCATTCATCACGGTTTTGTTCCCGGTCCGGCCGGTGATACCTCACCTGACGCGCCCCGCACCGCGCCGGGGGCCACCAGAGCCGCCGGCCGCGCGACGATGTTCGTCATCGCGCGGCCTTCGACCGTCACGACTGCTGATCGTCACAGGTTCCGCCCGTCACAACCGCCCGGCGGCCCCGGCACCAGGCGGCCCCGGCACCAGGCGGCCATGGCATCTGGCCGCCCCCACGACCGCCTGGCCGTTGCGGCGCCTGAGCGTCAGGACCTGACCGGCTGTCTGACGTCCGCAGCCTCGGCGGGCTGTTCGGCCGGTGTGTCGTCGGCGGCTGCCGCCCGCTCACGGCGCCGGCCCTTCGTCCCCTGCCGCCAGACGGCGAAGGACACCGCGGCGAGCAGAGCGACACCGTTGAACATGTCGTTGAGCCA
Source organism: Protofrankia sp. CiP1_Cm_nod2 (assembly GCF_920664355.1). Taxonomy (NCBI): domain Bacteria; kingdom Bacillati; phylum Actinomycetota; class Actinomycetes; order Frankiales; family Frankiaceae; genus Protofrankia; species Protofrankia sp. CiP1_Cm_nod2. The sequence goes on along the minus strand of NZ_CAKKTL010000043.1, from coordinate 20,621 downwards.
CTGGACCCCGGTGACGAACTGCAGGCCCTGCACGCCGGTGGCGAGCACGTAGACGGCCAGCAGCGTGCCCCAGACGTTGAACCGGCCGGGCCGCAGCTGCGTCGAGCCGAGGAAGACCGCGGCGAACGCCGGCAGCAGCAGCGCCTGGCCGAAGGTCAGGGACGGCCCGGACAGGGACGCATAGAAGATCCCGGCGGCCCCGGCGATGGTGGAGGACGCTATCAGCGACAGCCACGTCCAGCGGCCCACGCTGATCCCGGTCAGCCGCGCGGCTTCCGAACTGCCCCCGATGGCGTACAGGTAGCGGCCCACCGGCGTGTGGTCGAGCAGCCACCAGACGATGAACGCGAGCACGAGCATGTAGAGGACGATGATCTGGAAACCGAGCACGGTGTGCTGGGTGAAACCGGTCCACGCCGAACTGACCGGCGGGAACGGCTGGGTTCCTCCCGAAATGATCGTCTGAACGGCGGCGACGACGGTCGCCATGCCGAGCGTGGTGACGAAGGAGTTGACCTTCAGTTTGACGACGATGAACCCGGACAGCGTCCCGATCGCGGCCGACGTGACGACCGCCACGAGAATCGCCGGGCCCATGCCCACGTGGTGCACGGTCTGCAGGTCGACCACGAGCACCGTCGACAGGTTGGTCACCGCGCCGATCGACAGGTCGTACACGCCGGCGGTGAGCGGGATGAGCAGGCCGAGGGCCAGCATCGCCGACACCGCCTGAGCGGCGGCCACCGAGTGCAACGTGGCACTGGTCAGGAAGAGGTCCGGTTTCCAGATCCCGAACACGATGATGAACGTCGCCCACAGGTAGAGCCCGCTGTAGTTCTGCAGACCGAAGCTGAACCTGCGCCTGTCTGTCGCGCTCATGAAATCCCCCCATCGTTCGCTCCGAGGCCCGCCCCGAGGTCTGCGCCGAGGCACGCGTGTGAAATTGCCGCCGCCGTGACGGCGCTGCCGGCCAGGGAGGCCGCGATCCGCCCTTCGCGCAGGACCAGCACCCGGTGGCACAACGCCGCGAGCTCGTCGGTGTCCGACGAGCTGACGACGACGCCGGCGCCGGCTCTCGCGGCCTCCAGGATCTCCAGGTGCAGGTCGGCCTTGGCGCCGATGTCCACGCCCTGCGTCGGCTCGTCCAGCAGGAACACCTTCGGCGTACGGCGTAGCCACTTCGCGAACAGGACCTTCTGCTGGTTGCCGCCGCTGAGGGAGGACAACGGCGCCTCGGCCGCCGCCGGCCTGACGCTCAGACGCTCGATCCAGCCCGTCACCTCGCTCTTCTCCTGGCGCCGCGACAGCCGCAGGCGACGCCAGAACGGCGCGAGGTCACTGATCGTCATGTTCTCCCGCACGCCCAGGTCGAGGAAGCCGCCCTGTGTCTTGCGGTCCGGGGGGAGGAACGCGACGCCGGCCCTCATCGCCAGATCAGGCCGTGACGGCGGCAGGGCCGTCTGCCCGACGCGGACCGTGCCGGCCTGTCTGGGATGGGCCCCGAACAGGACCGACAGCAGGCTCTCCCGTCCGGAGCCGGTGATCCCGGCGACCCCGACGACGTCACCCGCCCGTATCTCCAGCGAGATCCGGTCGATCGGGCCGGCCGAGACCGCGTCGGCGACCAGCAGCGGCTCGTCGTGCTCCACCGGCAGTTCGGCCGACACCCGGTGGACGTCCTCGAACTCCGTGCCGACGAGCAGGGAGATCAGCTCCGCCCGGCTCACCGAGGCGACCGGGACCCGGGCCACCCGGTGGCCGTCGCGGAGCACGGTGATCGTCGTGGCCACCTGGAAGACCTCTTCCAGCCGGTGCGTCACGTAGAGAACCCCGACTCCGCGGTTCGCCACCGTGCGCACCATCGCCAGCAGATGCTGCACCTCCGCGTCGGGCAGAGTGGCGGTGGGCTCGTCGAGCACCAGCAGCGACACCGGCGGCGCGGACGCGTCCTCCCGGAGCGCGCGGGCCACCGCGACACCCGTGCGCTCGGCGGGCGAGAGCGTCCCGACCAGGAGATCCGGGTCGAGATCCAGCCCGACGCGGGCGAGGTCCCGGCGCGCTGTACGCCGCAGCTCCCCGTCCCGGACGGTGCCCCACTTCAGCGGGAACCCGGCGACCAGCGCGAGGTTGTCGGCGATCGAACGGGAGTCGATCAGGCCCAGGTCCTGGTGGACGAACCGGCAGCCGAGGGCGTACGCGGAGTCCGGTGAGCCCGGCTCCAGGGCACGGCCGGCAACGAGGACCTCACCGCCCGGATCGGGCCGGTGGTACCCCGCCAGGATCTTGATGATCGTGGACTTGCCCGAACCGTTCTCGCCCAGCAGCGCGTGGACCTCGCCGGCGGCCACGTCGATGTCGACGCCGGACAGGGCCGGATTGCCGAAGAACGTCTTGGAGACGCCGCGGACCGCGAGCGCAGACGGCTCGCGATCCGCGACGGACTCAGGCCGAGCACTCACCGAAGCTTCCACAGGGCCTTGAACTGGTCCGCGTAGTCCGTCGGCTGGTCATAGCTGTCGCTCGGCTCGACCAGGCTGTCCTTTGTCAGCAGCCCGACCGAGGAGAGTCCTTCGTTCTCGGGGATCGGCAGGCCCTGGGCGTGACGGATCGCCGCGTCGACGACGAGCCAGCCGGCGTAGCGGCCGCCGGTACCGGTGACCGCCGCGAACTGCCCGGTCTTCAGTCCTTCCTCCTGTGCCCTGGAGCCACAGCAGCCCGCGATCTTGACCTTGCCGCTCAGGCCGGCGGCGCTCAGCGCGGCGGGCAGCGGCTGCACGAACGCCGAGTTCGAGACGACGACGTACTTGATGGCAGGATCCTTGCGCAGCGCCGAGACGATGGTGCTGTTGATCGCACCGTTGCCCACGTCCGGAATACCAACCTTGATCTTGGTCACTTCACATCCGGGGCAGTCCTTGGCGATGGCCGCCTCGAAACCGGTCGACACCGCCCCGAGGTACGGATAGTCGGGGATGCTCACCGACAGCACCTTCCCCTTGGCGCCCGAATCCGCGATGAGCCAGGCCGACAGGAGCTGGCCCTGCAGAGCCGCGTAGTCAGAGTTCGCGACATTGGCAATGACCGTCGAGCTGATTTCCGCCGGCCCGACGAACACCGGAATGATCGGGACACCGGCCTGCTGGTACTGCGGGACGCTTCCCGACCAGAGGGCGTACGGCGCGGCAACGATGGACACGGCGACGGGGTTGTAGCGCAGCGCCTGCGTGAGGCCGGCGGTCAGCGTGGACGGGTTCGTCGACTGGAAGGGGATGCTCCTGAACTGCCAGCCCGCGGCCTCCGCGGCGGCCTGCACGCCGCTACCCACCACCTGACACTGCGGCTGCTCGCACTGCAGGTACACCAGGGTCTTGCCCGGCTCCGGCGTGGAGTTCAGCGGCGCGGTGATGGAGATCTTCGTCGGCGGCGTGAGGTAGGGCTTGATGAAGGCGTTGGCCCTCTCGACCTCGCCGCCCGCGGCCACCGACGAGGAACCGCCGGACGGTGCGGGGTTCTCGTCCGAGGACGAGCTGCCGCAGGCGGTGGCAGCCGTGGCCAGCGCGACGCAGGCGACCAGCAGGACACGTAAACGCATACGGCCGGCGGACCAGCGGGATCTGCCGGTGGGTTCTCCAATACTCACGCTATGAGTCGTCGGCATTTCTGCGGCTCACCTTTCTGGTGGTCGACGACGCCGGCGACAGGCCCCCGGCGTCGTCTTCGGATGAGTGCCGGTATCTCACTACGGCACGGTTCGATAACGGCACGGATCGCTATGACATACAGATCGCCACGGCTCTGTAGCGAGCTGTCGGTGAATAACCGGGCCGCCCGGACGCACGGCTGGACGTACGGCCGGTGATCAGTCGATGTTCGGGATTTCGCGTCCTGCCCGCCGGAAGCGGGTGGTCACCCGCGGACGGCCGCGGTGAGAACGCCGGTCACGCATGCGGTTCGCTGTGGCGGACGGTCCGCGGCCGCCGGCCCGGGCCTCGCGACCACGGCCGTCCCGTCGCCGGGCGTGATCGTGCCCCACCGTGACCGCGTCCTGTCACGTACCGGCTCAAAGCCGGGGACGGACAGCACGGCAAGGGCGACGCCACGCATCCGACCAGACCGGGACCGGGTCGGGATCCGTCGAGTCCAGCAGCGTGTGGACGGGCACTGCTTGCGCATCGGCCATCCAGCACATCAGGCACCTCCTCCCCCCAGGGGCACCGCGGCGCGATGGGCGAGCCATCGATGACGCCAGGACCACGGCCGTCGGCATGCGCCGACCTGGCCGTGGCGAGTCCGACAACACGATCGGGTGACAACCGCTTCTCCACGTTCTGGTGCCGGCTGGCAGCCGATGTACAGGTCAGACCCGATGTGTGACCTTCGTTACGTCCGGAAGACTAGGCATAATGCATACACAATGCAAGGGGTATTTACGGGCGATCAACGATCATCGACCAGCCGGGCGCACGCCGAGGGAATACTCGACACAGCGCACCCATAAAATTACTCAAAGCCATCTGACGACTCGCCCCACCAGGCCATCGACGACGAAACCCGATTCTCTCGCTACTTTTTGATACCAACAGCTCGCCAGCCCCGACTACTCTCCGAAACCAGCCGCCCCTCAGCGCGGACTGCTCTCCAGTGCCGGTTACTCTCCACGCCGACGGCTTCCTGACACCGACGGCCGCCCCCACAACCCACGACCGGCACGGCCGCCACCCCGGGACCGTCCCGAACCCGGGACCGTCCCGGACAGGCGGGCGCCCCGCTCACCCGCCCGGCGGAGGCTCGGCCACGCTGCCCCGGAGCGGCCGCGACGGACTCCGGGCGGGGCGGCCTCCCGCCTCACCAGCCACCCCCCGCGCCAGGGGCCTGACTGAACGCGCAGACCGCCCCACCGCAGGGAAAAAACCGCTGCCATAACGACGGAAACCACCTACGGCCGCGGTCGATACCCGTCGGCCGTAGGTGGAAACCGCTGCTGTGGCGACGAAAGCCACCTACATGTTGCGTCGTTCGCATGTTGCGTCGTTCGGGACCGCTAGCCATCAGGGAGATCCGCCGCCGGCATCGGGGGCCGTAGCCGACTGACGGGACAGCCCTCAGTCCCCTCAGTTCGCCGGAAGAGCCTCCTCGAATCCCAACGCGCGCAGCACGCTGCCAGCCGCCGACACGACCCTGGCGCTCCCGACGATCGGCGCGATGGCGGTGCACACACCCTGGGCGTCGGCGGCGGTCAGCCCGGCGTCCCGGGCAACGGCGAGGTTCATCAGATAGGAGACGGGCGCCGAGTCCATGGCGATGAGCGCGGCCAGCCGGACAAGGTGGTAGGTACGTTCGTCGAGGCCGGACCTCTCCAAAGTGTCCAGATGCATCTGAACGAGCTCTTCAAGCACCGGGGAATCGCCTTTCGCGATCGCGCCGAGGGTCCGCTCAGGGGCCTGCGTCGCCATTTGTCGCTCCCTCTGGATTATTAGCGCCTCAATGACATCAATACCCAGACGTCCCTACCCCGCGAGCGACCCGTAAAACACGGCGACCCGAACCGGCAAAATCATCATTTTTACCGGATGACACGGAAACGACATACATTCCCGGCTCGGGACGGCCCGGCTACGGAATCATCCCTGCCAGGGCAGCGGAACACCGAGGGCATGCGGCCGGGCGGGCCGGCAGGTCCGTGTCGGGCCGCATCAGGTGCACCACCTGCCGCCGGCAGCGGCCCGTGCCCCGCGTCAGATCTCGCCTGTCACTCCGCCAGGGCTGGGCTGGGCTGGGCTGGGCTGGTCTGGTCAGCGTCGGCTCGGGCAGCGCGGGCGCGACGGCCCGCCGGGACGAGCCTGATCCACTCCGTGGCCTGGCGGAGGCCGGCGCTCATGACTCGGCCAGGAAGCCGGAGAGCGCGGCGGCGAGCGCGGCCGGCTGATGCTCCTGGATGTTGTGGCCCGCCTCGATCTCGACGATCTCGGCCCGTGGGACGCGGGAGCGGAACTCGCCGACCGTCTCCGGTGTGAGGAACCCGTGCGTGCCGTGGACCAGGAGCACCGGGACGGCTGTGGCCTCCAGCGCCGGCCACAGGTCGCGGAAGTCGACGTTCAGCCGCGCGTCGGGAGGAGGGCTGGCGAGGTGGTGCTTGAACACGACCGTGCCGTCGTCACGCACCCGGGTGTTGAGCACGACGCCTCTGGCGAGCGCCCGCCGCGAGAACCCGATCCCGGCGGCGAGGGCCTTCTCCACGATCTCCTCGCGGGAGCCGAACACCTGCGGCCCGGCGAGGAAGTCCCTCACCTGGGTGGCGTCCTCGGCGCGCAGACCAGGACTGACATCCACGATGACCAGGCGTTCGACCAGATCCGGACGCGACTCGGCCAGGGCGATCGCGGTGACGCCTCCCAGCGACTGGCCGACAACGGTCTGCCGTGCCCCCGGCGCGACGGCGTCGAGGACGGCGGCCACGGCCCGCGCGTTCGGACGCGGGGCATAGTCGAAGTCGTCGCGCCATGCCGAGTCGCCATGGCCCGGCAGGTCCACCGCGAGGGCCGGCCGGCCGAGCGCCAGGAGCGTCGCATCCCAGGTGTGGGCGTTCAGGCCGCCGCCGTGCAGCAGCGTGAGGTCCGGAGCGTCACCCCAGAGCAGCGCGCTGACCGCACCGGCCGCGGTCGTGGCGCCAACCCGGCGTACCGCTGGCAGGCCGGCCGGGGCGCCTACCTCCGCCGCGTCCTCGGCGAGGAAGGCGAACTCGTCACGATCGTCGCTCACCATCGTCCTTCCGTCACCGCATGTTTCACCGACACGTACCTCACCCGGTCGGAAACCAGCACCAGTAACTCATCTCGCCGCGGTAACGACAACCAGTTTCCCAACGCCCCGTTTGTCGGCCGGTGGGCTCTTCCAGGCCCAGCGCGGCCCGCGGGGGAAGCGGGAACGGTCAAGCCGGCCGCCCGGGCGCCGGCCCAGCGGATACGGGCCGGCCTGACAGAAACCCCGCGACACAACTCGCGGTGACGCGACGGCGGGCCGAGCCCGGCTCCGACGGTGAGCCGCCCGCAACGAACATGTTCTTCCGCGCTATGGAGCCGGTGTGACGAACTCGGGCTGGTCGAGCAGACGGAGCCAGCTGCCGTCGGGCTGCCTGCGGGCCACCTGGGCGCGGGCGCCCGCGCCGTCCCTGGCCAGGGTGGATGTGAGCGCGATGTCGCCAGTTATGAGGGTCGGCAGCGGCGGCTCCAGCTCGAAGCGGGGCACGTTGACCAGGATCTTCTCCCACAGGTCCTGGATGGCGGCTCGGCCGACCGTCCGGCTGCCGGGCGGGTAGGCCATGACCGCATTCTCCTCGTAGAGAGCCGCAATGCCCGCGGCGTCCCCTTCGTTGGCGCGCTCCACAAAAAGACGCGTAAGGTCTTCCGGCTTCTGCGCCTTCTCTTTGGCGGACATAAGCGGTTCCCTTCGATGCGAGTGCGGATCAATGCGAGATCGGAAGTGCTCACTTTCAGTGAACACGAACCAGCGCCAGCAGTCCAACATCTGTTACTGCTCGGAGCTGGCATCTCCGGATATGCAACTCGGGCAGCTGGAGTACTTCGTCGCGGTCGCCGAGGAGGCGAACTTCACCCGGGCGGCCGAGCGGGTGTACATCAGCCAATCCGGAGTCAGCGCCCAGATCCGACAGCTCGAACACGAGCTCGGAGCCGTTCTCCTCGACAGGTCCGGCCGGCGGTGCACGGTGACCACCGCCGGAGCCCAGCCCGTCGGCGAGCCGACCGTTTCTGGAAGATCATGAAGCCAGTTCCGAAGCCCGCCGCCAGGCCGGCGTTGTTGACCACGATGTCCAGCCGGCCAGTGTCGGTGGCCGCCTGGCCGAAGCCCCGGCGTCCGCCCGGCCCGAGGCCTCCAACGAGATCAAACGCGCCCTCGTCGGATACCTCCTGACACCACCCTGACCGGCCGGACAGTTCGGCGCGCTCCCCGCCGACGCCGGTATCACCGCCCGTATCGACCAACACCCGTCAGACAGGCCCCTGACGCTCGTTGCCCGTGTGCGGGCCGGGCCTAACGCTCGTTGCCCGTGTGCGGGCCGGGCGAGCCGGCGTCGTCAGCCGGCACGGAACGTCCGCCCGGGTGCAACCGCCCGGCCGGGCCCTGCGCGAACGTCGTCAACAACGTGGTTGTGACGGTGGTCGCGAAGTCCCGCACCGCCGGGCCGGTCGCCCCGGGGCCGCACACGTCGGTCACCGCGCACACCCACGCGCTGGTCCCCGAGTCGAACACCCCCGCGCCCGAGTCGGCCGTGTAGTAGCTGATGTCGGCGTGGTCGGGCCGGCCGTGGCAGACGACCGGGGAATGAGCGAGCACCTCGATCCGCGATGGTGTCGGATATGAAAAGTCGACCCGGTCGTACTCGGACCCGACCATTCCCGGTATCCGGGTACCGGCGGTCACCCCCGTGCCGGCGAACAACCAGTGCGCGGGATTCTGGACGACCAGGTCTGCGTGCACCGGATTGCACTGGTACATACCGCCGGTGAGCGCGCTCTCCGGAGCGGCCGCCGGTGGGGCGGGCCAGTTCGCGGTCACGGCGGGGTCGTTCACACCGTAGAGCGGATCCTCGGTGGCGACCTTGTAGGCGGTCTCCAGCCGGTCGGGCCCGGTAGCGGTCGGCCCGAGCCGGATACGGCGATACACCGCGTTCGCCCCCAGAAAGGCGAGGTTCACCCCGCGGTCGCGGGCCCGTGTCAACGCGTCCCGCATCGCGGGCGAGTAGTACTCGTCGTGCCCCATGGAGATGACCGCGTGCGCGCCGTCCAACAGCCGCGGATCGGCATGCAGGTCGATGTCGGTGGCATACGCGACGGGCAGGCCGAGCTTTTCCGCGAGAATGATGACGGGGGCCTCGTTGCCGGTGAAGTCCGCCGCGCCGTCACCGTAGTCGTACGGCCGGTCGAACGAGACGACCCGGGCCCGGTCGTCAAAGCCCTTCGGGCCGTGATAGAGGCTGTAGCCGCCCCAGGCGTTGTACGCCTGCCAGGTGGTGACCGCGCTCAGCATCACCAGCCGCCCGGCGGTCGTCGGGCTGCGGACCGTCAACGGAACATACGTCTGGAACCCGTCGGCGTCGTCCAGCCGGATCAGATAGGCGCCGGGCGGCCAGCCGCCCGTGTCGAACGTGGTGGTCGGCTGCCAGGAGGTGGTGACCGTGTTGGTCTTCGGGTCACGGGAGGCGGCAGCCTGCACCCGGCCGGGGAAAGGCCCGGCCTCGGCCACCAGACGGCAGGTCCGGCCGCCGTACCAGCCGATCCGGAACACCGAGGCCCTGAACGAGGCGGCGGTCGTGGAGGCGAACAGGCGGACGCCGTCCCCGGGCCGGACGCTGGCGCGGTCGAGCCAGCCCTCCACCGCGTGGTTGTAGCCGAGCCGGGCAAGACCGCAGTCGCTGCCGGGCCTGGCGTTCTCGGCGTGGACGTCGAGCCCGCCAGCGGCCGGGCCCGCCGCCGACAGCGGTCCACCCACTGGGCCGGCGGCGGTACTCGCGGCACGGCCCGGCGCCCGCCGGCCGCCCGCGGCGGGTGCGCCACTGCCGCACCCGCCGAGAAAGACGACGTAAACGAGCGCTGCCGTCAGCGCGACCGGGATGGATGCCGGTCGCCTCGGCCACCCCGCCGGCCCACGGCAGGAAACCGGACGAGCTGGTGTGCCGGCCCTCCGTGTCAACGTCACCTCGCCAGTGTCACGCCGGCTTTCGTGGCTGTCGCCCGGAACCTGCCCAGCGGGCCGAGGGCCGCCCTGCCGGAGGCCGTCCTGTCCAGGACCCGTCGTCGGCCACCCGTGATGGCGGGTCCAGCCGTCAGGGGACATTCGCCACGACGGTGCTGGAGCTGGATCCGACGACGTTGCGTCGTTCCTGGACGTGGGCGTGGGCCATGAGGCCGAACAGGACCGCGAGCAGGACTGCCGACGACCCGGGAGTCCCGAGGTCGAGGCCGCCCTTGGCGAGCGGCTTGGTGAGGAAGTCACCGGCGGTGGCGCCGAGGGGGCGGGTAAGCACGAAGGCAAGCCAGAACAGCGTCACGTTCGATACCGCGGACGCAGGTCTGAGGGCGAGCAGCAGACCGAGCAGCCCGACGATGAGCAGGACGCTGTCGGCATAACCGAGCCCTGAACTGTCGGACAGGAAGTCTCCCATGGAGGTCCCGAGAGTGTTCGAGACAAGGATGGCCGACCAGAACAGGACCTCTCCCCGGAAGGTGTCGATGTCGCGAATTGAAAACGTCAGTCCGGTGATCTTCCACACTATGAAGATGGCGACCAGCAACGAGACCAGGATCGCCGCGCCGACGGGGTATCCCAGCCCCAGGCCCTGCGGCCCCCAACCCAGCGAACTGGCCCCTTTGGCCAGGTACTTCGTGCTGGCGTCACGGTTCATGAAGTCGGACATCGTGGTGCCGGCCGTACTGGTGGAAAGAATGACCGTCCAGTAGAAGAACGGATTGTAACGCCTGGACCTGAGCTGCACGACAAGGGTGATTACGAAGATCAGAAAAAGTACTGTCGTCGTCAGGAAGTACCCGAGCCCGAGGGTCTGCGCGAACAGGTCACCCGCGGTCTCCCCGAGGGTCGTCGCGGCAATCTTCATGACCCAGAAGGCCAGGGTGATCTCCGGTAGCTTCTTCATCACCTGCCGGCCGCCACCGGCGACATCGACTTCGGTGAAGATTTCCGGTTTTGCCATTGTTATCCCTGTCTGTCTGACAGCTCGGAACACGGGGGCGTCGGACGTCCGTCGCTCGAGGTTTCGTCCCAGCCGGCCAGGGGCCGATCGATGGCAAGGACGAGGGTGACGAGCGCGCCGCCGTCCGGGTGGTTGGCCGCGGTGGCCCGTCCGCCGTGGGCCGCCGCGATCGCGGCGACGATGGCGAGCCCGAGACCAGCGCCGCCCTCGCCGCGCGTCCGGGCGGCGTCGGCACGGCTGAACCGGTCGAAGGCGCGGGGCAGGAAGACAGGTGGAAACCCCGGGCCGTGGTCACGGACCCGGAGCAGGACAGCGGCCGGACCGGTCCCGGTGACGGTCTCCTCTGGTGACAGCGTGGCGCTGACCTCGATCTCGGTCTCGGGAGGCGCGTGCCGGACGGCGTTACCGAGCAGGTTGTCGACGGCCTGGCGCACCCGGTCGGGGTCCACGTCCGCCAGCAACGGCCTTTCGACCGTGAGCCGCAGACGTGCTCCCTTCATGCGCGCCGCGGGTGTGGCCGCGCGGACGGCGTGGCGGAGCAGGTCCGCCACGCAGACCCGCTCCCGGTGGACGAGCTGGCCGGGATCGGTGTCGAAGCGGGCGAGAGCGAGCAGCGCCTCGGCCAGCCGGATGAGGCGATCGGTCTCGCCCGCCGCGCCGGACACCGCCTCGGTGAGCTCGCCCATGCTCCGTCCGGGCCGTAACGCGAGCTCCAGCTCGGCTTTCAGGATCGTCAGGGGGGTGCGTAACTCGTGGCCCGCGTCGGCGACGAAGGCGCGGTCCCGGGCGCGTGCGGCGTGCAGCCGGTCCAGCAGGTCGTTCATGGTGTCGGCGAGCGCGGCGATCTCGTCCCGGGTCGGCGGGACCTCGAGGCGTCCGCCCGTGTCGGCGACCCCCATCGCGGCGGCCTGGCGGCGCATCCGTTCCACCGGCCGCAACGCCGCCCCGGACAGGAGCCGCGCGGCGAGCGCGGACACCGCGACCATCGGCACGCTCGCGAGGACCATCACGTTGCGGACCCGGTCCTCGGCGGCATCGATGATCCTCGTCGGGGAGCCGACCAGGAGCACCACCCGCCGGCCAGGGGTGAGCGTCAGTGGTTCGGCGCGTACCCGTGTACTCTCCTCGCCGACACGCACGGTGACCAGCACCGGCCCGGACCGGGCCGACGCGAGGACGTCCCCGCCGACCAGCGGCCGTGTCCCGGCCGGTGGGGACGCCGCGAGCACCCGGCCATCGGCACCGATCAGCTGGCCGAGCGGGCCGGCGGAGGCCAGCGTCGCGTCCAGCGGCACGTCGGCTCCGGTCAGCCGCGCCCGCAGCCCTTCCGAGCGGGCGGCCAGCCCGGCGTCCAGGGAGGTCCGGAGACTGGAGCGGAGCTGTAGGTAGAACAGCACCCCCACGCCAGCGAGCACGAACACCGTCCCGAGCGCGAACACGGCCGCGAGCCGGACCCGCAGGGGCATGTCGACGCCTCAGCCCGGCCGTTGGCCGGTGCCGGCCCGCAGCCGGTAGCCGACCCCGCGCACCGTCTCCACCTGGGACACCCCGAACGGCTTGTCGATCTTGCGACGCAGGTAGGCGACGTACTGGTCGACCACGTTGGAGGTGGCGTCAGAGGCGAAGTCCCACACGTGCTCCATGATCGTGGTCCGGGTCAGGACATCGCCCGGGTGACGCATCAGGTACTCCAGCAGCGCGAACTCCTTCGGTGAGAGATCCAGCGGCGCCTCGTCCCGGCTCGCCGTCCGCGTGGCCGGATCCAGCCGCAGACCGCCGACCTCCAGGACGGCCGGCCGTGCCACCGCCCCGCGCCGCATCAGCGCCCGCAACCGGGCGAACAGCTCCCCGAAACTGAACGGTTTCGGCAGGTAGTCGTCCGCGCCGATGTTCAGGCCGCGAATCCGGTCGGCGACCTCGCCGCGGGCGGTCAGCATCAGCACCGGCGCCCAGCGGCCGGCCGCCCGCAGGCGCCGGCACACCTCGAACCCGTCGATCCCCGGCAGCATCAGATCCAGGACGATCACGTCGTAGGCCACCTCGCAGGCCTGCCACACCGCGTCGACACCGTCCGAGACGACGTCGACGGCGAACCCCTCCTCCACGAGGCCCCGGCGCAGCAGCGCGGCGGTCCGCGTCTCGTCCTCCACCACCAGCACCCGCATGACCGCACGATAGGCGCCCCACCATGTGGAGACGATGTGAGCCGAACGTCGCCGGCCCAACACGGGACCGAACTCCGAGGCCGGTGACCAGCGGCTTCCCTCTCCGAGCATCGCCAAGCTGGCGATGCCCACTCCCGCGGCGCTCACTCCCGCGGCCCATTCCCGCGTCCCATTCCCGCGTCCCATGCTCGCGTCCCATGCTCGCGTCCCATGCTCGCGTCCCATGCTCGCGTCCCACTCCCGCGTCCCACGCTCGCAGCCCACCCTCGCGGCGGAGCGGCCCGCGTTCACATGCTCCTCACATGCGCGACGCCCTATCGTTGTCGCTCGTCACATGCGGACCAGCCCAGGTGACGAGCGACGAGGCGGAGCTCATACCGTGTGACCGCCAGCAACTCGGTCGTGCGGGCATGCCGCCGCACCTGGATCATCAAGGATTTCGACCACGTGAGCGTGATCAGTGTCGGGCAGGCCGCCGTCCTCGGTGTCGTCGAGGGAGTCACGGAGTTCCTCCCGATCTCCTCGACCGGACATCTGAAGATCACCGAAGGGCTGATGGGGATACCCGTCGACGACACGTCCGTGGTCGGCTTCACCGCGATCATCCAGGTCGGCGCGATCGCGGCCGTCCTGGTGTACTTCTTCGCCGACATCCGTCGTTTCGCCACCGCCTGGGCTCGCGGCCTGGCCAGCCCGCGAGCCCGGCAGAACCCGGACTACACCTTCACCTGGTGGGTGATCTACGCGACCATCCCCGTCGTCCTCGTGGGGCTCGCCGCCAAACCGCTGATCGACGGGCCACTGGCGTCACTGTGGGTCGTCGCCGGCTCGCTGCTCGCCGGCAGCGCGCTGATGTGGTTCGCCGACGGCTTCGGACGTCACAAACGGGGCGAGGACGACATATCCCTCTCCGACGCCATGGTCGTCGGATCGTCGCAGATCCTCGCTCTGCTGTTCCCCGGGTTCTCCCGTTCCGGCGCCACCATCTCCACCGGGCTGATCCGCGACCTCGACCGGGTCGCGGCCACCCGGCTGTCGTTCTTCCTGTCCATCCCGGCGCTGACCGGCGCCGGACTCTACGAGCTCAAGGACGCCGTCGGCGGCGGCGTGTCCGTGCCGTCCGTCGCCGTCGGCACGCTGGTGTCCTTCGCCGTCGCCTACGCGTCCATCGCCTGGCTGCTCAGATACATCGCCGGGCACAGCTTCAACGTGTTCGTCACCTACCGCGTCGCCGTCGGCGTGGCGCTGTTCGTGCTGCTGGCCACCGGAGCCCTGCACGCCTGACACGGGCGCACGGGCGCACGGGCGCACGGGCGCACGGGCGCACGGGATCAGACGAGAAGATCGCTTACTGACACCGGGACCAGGCCTGCCGTACGCAGGTTCGTGACGATGCGGGCAAACGCGGTGACGGTTCCCGGATAGCCGAAGTGCA
>NZ_CAKKTL010000043.1:3865-5912 GCF_920664355.1 Protofrankia sp. CiP1_Cm_nod2 | reverse complement strand
CTCACGACCGAGCCGGGCCGGACGCCGGCGCGTACCCGCGCGACGACGGCGTCGGCTCCAGGGGAGGTGTAGTCAAGCGGGTCGACGTCGAAGTCCACGACCGTCCGGTAACCCGCGGCACCGGCCTCGGCGAGGATCAGTGGGGTGGCGGTGGAGGTGCCCGAGGGCCGGAAATAGCGGCCCTCGCCCGGAGCCAGCCGGGCCAGGACGTCGCGGCATCCGATGATCTCCGCCGCCACCAGGTCGGCTGGCAACGCCGTCAGTACCGGGTGGGAGTACGTGTGGTTCGCCAGTTCGTTGCCAGCCGCCAGGATGACGGGAGCAAGATCGCGATGCTCGTCCAGCCACCGTCCGACCGCGAACACGGTAATCGGGACCGAGAGTTCGGCTGCCTCGGTGAGCAGCCGATGCGCCAGGGAGAGATCCTGCTCCGCCTCGTGCGGGCCGAGATGGAAGGTCAGCGCCACCTGGGGACGGTCCCGCGGTCCGTGGGCGACCGCTGTCGCGGCCCCTCCCGGCATCAGCCCAGGTCCGGGAGGGGCCGCGGTGGCTGCCGCCCCTGAGCTGACGGGGCGGGCCGCGGCGGCAGACATCCCTGCCGACGCCGACGCGGGTGGGCTCGACCCACCGGTGGCGCAGGCCGCCAGCCCGGCGGCCGTGAACGCCGTGCCAGCGGCGGACAGGAACTGGCGACGCGATGATCGTCCAGCAACGCTCTCAGGCATGCGAATCCGATCCGGACGCTGGGGAGGTCCGAGTGTGGCGCCGAGCCGCGCCCAGGATATCGACGGGAAATTTTATGACAAAAGCTACTCAGCATGACGCCGATCCGCCAAGGATCCGGTGAAGCAGTCAGGACAGTTCCTGGGCCCCGACGCCGCGGCACAACCGGCGGATCAAGGTGAACAGGGTGTGTCCGCGCCTTCGACGACTCGGCCGCTGGGGTGTGTCTGATGGATGCTGGTCGATGTGGGCGCCGCCCGCGCGATCGAAACATCCGTCAGACACGCCCTAATCGACCTCCGCCCGGCTGAACCACGACCGAGCCTGCCGGGGAAGGCCCGGAGCCTTCACATCATCGTTGCTGCTGCCTCCACCGCCGACGGCGGCGCTCTCGACGGTCTCGACGGTCTCGACAGCGCCGCGTTGGATGCCGCCGCGCGTCACCGTCAGAAAGCCGACCAGTACGACGATCACAATAAGGGCGGCGAGGGCGACCAGGCCGTCACCGAGACCGACGCCGGACCTTCCGGCCGGCTTGCCGAGCCAGTCTGCGAACGAGGCGCCCAGCGGCCGGGTCACGACATAGGCGGACCAGAAGGCGACGACCTCACTCAGGCCGAACCGCCACCAGGCGGCCGCTGGCACCAGGATGACCACTGTGAACAGGATGGCCGAGGGCAGATAGCCGAAGTGCAACGAGTCCGCGGTGAGATCGCCCAGCGCGGTGCCCAGCGCGAACGTCACGAGCACGGTCAGCCAGTAGTAGGTCTCCCGGCGGCGGGTCACGATACTGTGGATCGACAGCGTTCCCTCACGCCGATGCCATGCGTACAAGACGGTCGCGAGGAGCACGACGTAAAAGACCGTCGAACCGATGTGGCCGACGGGCGGCCCGTCGGCGGCCATGGTGCCGAACACCGCGACCATCATCACCGCAAACCAGTAGACGGGAGCGGAGTAACTCCGGGCCCGGAACTGCAGCCAGAGCCCGAGTGTGAAGCCGAGGATGCCGACCGCGCCCGCAAGCACCAGGCTGAGGTGCGCGAGATAGTCCGAGGTCGCCTCGCCCATGCCCGTTGTCAGAATTTTGACGACCCAGAACAGCGCCGTGATCTCCGGGACCTTGGGGGCGATGGGCTCCCGACCGTGGGTCCGGCTGTGCGAGGAAGAAGGCATCGGTGTCTTTCCGGGTCGGCGACAGGGACGTTTCAGCGCTGCCGCAATACACCACACCGTTCATGTGACGGACGTGTGAGCGCATGCCGCGGCTCGAACGTCCATGACCGTCCCCACCGTCGCGAAACCAGCCCCCGAGTTTGACCCG
>NZ_CAKKTL010000043.1:0-3518 GCF_920664355.1 Protofrankia sp. CiP1_Cm_nod2 | reverse complement strand
CCTATCTTTTCTCGGTTGAGGCGCCAGCACCATTGCCCGATGCTGGGGCGGCATCGGTAGAGTCATGCCATTCACGCAGGTTCTGTACCACCTCCTCGTAGAATTTCTCCAGTGTGTCCACCACCGATGTGACGAATGTACCTTTCCCGGCGCCACGTTTCGCACCAAGAGGAGCACTCAGGGAAATACGAAAGGCCCGAATCTCACAAGCCGAGCCAGTGATTAAAAGCTCCGGCTTCTGACGCACCAAGGCAAGAAGATCGGCTCGGGCAGCCTCTCGCGAACCTTGGTCGAAAGATTCAACCCGTAGATTCCCGTTTGCATCCGCGAGCTGCTTCATAATCCACTTCACTCGGGTGAGCGGCCGTCCTTGGCGAGGAGCGTCGATGCTGACCGAGCATCCAACCCGGCCCACACGCAGGTCCGCTGTCACAGTCACCGGGCCGACCGTTCCAGGGATCCGCAGCATCGTGGACAGGGTACCGTTCCGGCACAGTTCCTCGGCCAATGCATGCCGTCGCTGCGCCGCGTCCACCCGCCGGTTCAGGTGAGGGAGGACCTCGATACCCAGCAGCCCACCCAGGTGCAGGCACAAATAATGGGCAAGCTGATCGAAACGTTCGGCGACGGAAGGCAGTCCTTTATCCGCCGGTCGCAGCGTACCCACCGAGACACTGTCCCTCACAGCCACCCAGTGAGGCCCCATGTCGTCGAATTTGTCGGCGCCCGAACGTGGGTGGTCAAGGTACCGGAGGAACTCGGTGAGAATGTATTCTTGAGTGGCGTCCGCCACCGAGCTATTTTCGAGCAGAAGCTGGCAGCGGAATCTTATCTCTGCCCATGAAAGGTGATGAATGCCGACTTTCTTCGTTTTTCTCCCGTCGATCGCGACGGGGTGCCGTTCGTCCGCCGTTGTGATCAGGTTGGAGACGGTGATGACGGCATCGAATCGCTGTTCCCGAGCGATGTCCAGGTATGCCTCGACCTGCTCCGGGCGCAGTTCCCCCGTCCCGGTCTTCGCCTCGACCAGCGCCGTCCACGTACGCTGCCCCCGCGTCACCCGGATCAACCCGTCCGGCCGGTAAGGCTCGTCACCCCGGCTGAATGGAACCTCGATGAACGTCTCGACCTGGCCGGCGGGCGCCCCGAACCGGGTCGTCAGAGCGCGGCCGAACTCGCGCACGGATCCCACGACGGCGAGCAGAGCCGAGGTCGCACGCCGCTCCTGCTCCCCGGCTCCACCGATACCCGCCACCGGGAACAGCCTCGCCGACTGCCAAGCCTCCTTCGCATCCCCGGCATCCAACCGCCTCACCTTCGAGGCCGACAGCCGCCTCGCGGGCCTGCGTTTCTTCGTGGTCACCGTCTGGGTTCGCCGCTCCCTGGCCGGGGCTGGCGGGCGGGACACACTTGCCGGACCCACATCGTTGGGAGCATCTTGCACGGCGCTGGAGCCACCACTGACCGCGGAATCGGCGCCAGCGGGCGCCGCTGGCTCGGCGCGGCCGGGTGTCGGGCTTTCTTCCTCGTCAGCATCGACCTCGATGCCGTATTCGGTGACGAGTGCCGCCAGGCCGGTGTCGTATCCCTGACCGATCGCGCGGAACTTCCATTGCCCGGTACGGCGGTAGACCTCTCCGAGTACGAACGCTGTCTCAGTTGAAGCGTCCGTGACGTCGAAACGAAGCAGCTCCGTCGCGTCGGACCCGCGCAGCAGCCGCAGCCGCAGGTACTCCAGCCGCCCGAAGCCGTCCCCGGCCTCGCCGTCCAGGCTGGCGGCGAGCAGTACCCGTTCAACGCTGTCCGGGACGTCGTCCATGTCGACCTCAACGACGTCGGTGAAGGCCGTGTACCTCTCCTCCACACTGGAGGTCTTTCCACGGAGCCGGACCGCCCCACCCGCCCCGGACGGCTGGTTGTAGAAGACGAAATCGTCGTTTGACCGGACCTTGCCGTCGTCCCCGAGCAGGAGAACGCTCACATCCGCGTCAAGCGGATGCCCCTTCTCGGCAGCCCACTCAAGAATGACCGAGACAGAACCGATTTCGTCAGCCAGGGCACTGAGGGTGACGTTTCCCCCCTTGCGCATGGCCGCAACCGTCGCAGCGCACATACCGGGACCATATCCCCAAGACCTTGACCGGCAGAAAGCCCACTGGAATCACTACATCGGATCACTGTCGAGAAATCAGACACACAAGCGACACGCACTCTGCCGGCAGACAACCAAGGTTACCGACTGACTACCATGAGTGGTGAAGTATCGGACCAGCTCATCGTCGACCGGTACAACGCCGCAGCGAGCGAGGCGGCCGAAGGCTGCGATAGCACCGTCACACAGGCGACCAAGCTGGCGATCGAGACTCGGGACACCCTCATCCGTCAGGGAAAGCCGGTCACCATCCTCGCCATGCTGCGCGATGCCGCTCTGCGGGCGCATGAACTCGCCAAGGTGCGGGGCATCAACGTTCTCATCACCGACGTCGAGCGGCTCGCTGGCTCTTGGCCTCCACCTGGAAGCACCCTGCCCTGGGGCACCGCCCTTAAGAAGAGGGCGATTTGGGCCACTAAACCCTAATAGCACGCGACTGGGCGTCGATTTTGTAACGATCTTTAAGTGGGTTCGGCCTGTCCTGGCGCGGGTTGCGGACGGGTGCCGGCCAGTCGACGCGCCGGGTGCGTCCGGAATGCGCTAGATGCGGCAAAACTCCCGGTAGGACGCGGGTTGCTGAGACCTCACGTCGGAAACCAGGAGCTTCGGTGCCCCAGTCTGCTATGCCCGGCAGAGCATCTTCGGCCGGCTCACCAGCGAGACCGTCACCCAGGACCGGTACACCATCCTCGGCTACCTGCGCACCGCCACCCAACACGGCCACGACATGATGACCACCCTGCGTCAGGCGTTCACCGGCCAGCCCTGGATCCCGGACTGGCCCACCGCCCCCACCTGACCAAGCAGCACGCTCATCCACATCCCACACCGGAAGGCACCCGCCAACCGGCCATCACCCCACGCCACGAACCGGAACCCTCAGCACACCCGCTGAATGAATACCTCAATCGGCGGCGGTCGGTAAGCCACATGGGATTGTGTTCGCCGGCTCATGTCCGGACAGGCGTGCCAGAACGTCTCCTACGCCGCGGGACGAGGGACGACACGGACGTCGAGGTCGGCGTCGAACGCCTCGGCGAGCCGTTCCAGCACAGGCAGTGTCGGTACGGTGCCACCGGCCTCGAACCGCGCCACCGCCGACTGCGGTCATGCCGGCCGCACGGGCCAGGGTGAACGGCGGTTATTCCTCACCGAGAATCCGTAGACCGTGGTGATCCCTGAAGTAGGAGTAGTCCTTGAGGTTCAGGGTGGCGAGTGGCAGGTTATGGGTGAGGCAGCAGGCCGCGATCCACATGTCGTTGACCGGGCGGGGCTGTCCTGCCCGGGTGGCGTCCGCGGAGAGCCTGCCCCAGGTGGCAGCGACTGCCTCGTCGCCGGGCAGCACGGGGATTCCGGAAAGCCAGTC
>NZ_CAKKTL010000042.1:29719-31533 GCF_920664355.1 Protofrankia sp. CiP1_Cm_nod2 | reverse complement strand
CCCCACGGCCCGCGCCCGGCCCGCCCGGCCCGCCCGCCCGGCCCGTACCGGCACCCGCCCGCCGCCGGTACGGGCCGGGCACGGGTATGGCCACGATGGCGGGAACGGCGCACGATGGACGTCGTGAGTCGGGGAACCCTGCGGGTCTACCTCGGTGCGGCGCCGGGCGTGGGCAAGACGTTCGCCGCCCTCGACGAGGCGCACCGGCGGCGGGACCGGGGCACCGACGTGGTCGTCGGCTTCGTCGAGACCCACGGCCGTCCCCGGACGGCCGCCCTGCTCGCCGGGCTGGAGGTCGTCCCGCGTCGGGAGATCTCCTACCGCGGTTCGACGTTCACCGAGATGGACGTCGACGCCGTGCTCGCGCGCCGGCCCGCGGTCGCGGTCGTCGACGAGCTCGCCCACACCAACATCCCCGGCAGCCGCAACGCGAAGCGCTGGCAGGACGTCCAGGAGCTCCTCGACGCGGGTGTCGACGTCATCTCCAACGTCAACATCCAGCACATGGAGTCGCTCAACGACGTGGTCGAGACGATCACCGGGGTGGCGCAGCGGGAGACGGTGCCCGACGAGGCCGTCCGCCAGGCCGACCAGGTGGAACTGGTCGACATGGCGCCGGAGGCGCTGCGTCGGCGGATGGCCCACGGCAACATCTACGCCCCGGAGAAGATCGACGCGGCGCTGTCGAACTACTTCCGGGTGGGTAACCTCACCGCGCTGCGGGAGATCGCGTTACTGTGGGTGGCTGACAAGGTCGACGAGCAGCTTGACCGGTACCGGGCCGAACACGGGATATCCGGCACCTGGGAGACTCGGGAGCGGGTCGTCGTCGCCCTCACCGGCGGGCCCGAGGGCGACACGCTGATCCGCCGGGCGGTCCGGATCGCCGACCGCAGCAAGGGCGCCGACCTGCTTGCGGTTCATGTCGCCCGCTCCGACGGGCTGACCGGGGCGAACCCCCGGGCGCTGGCCCGCCAGCGGGCGCTGGCGGAAAGCCTCGGCGGCACCTACCACCACGTCATCGGCGACGACGTCCCGGCCGCGCTGCTGGATTTCGCCCGCGCGGAGAACGCCACCCAGCTGGTGCTCGGGGCCAGCCGGCGGGGACGCTTCGCCCAGGTGCTCAGCCCCGGGATCGGCGTCACCACCACGAAACTGTCCGGGTCGATCGACGTCCACATGGTCACCCACGAGGAGGCCGGCCGGGGATGGCGCCTGCCGCGCCTCGCCCACGGGCTGCGGCCCCGGCGCCGGCTGATCGCGACCGCGATGGCCGCGGTCCTCCTGCCGCTGCTGACAGTCGCGCTCGCGCACTCCCGGGGCTCACTCAACGTGACCACCGACGTCCTCGTCTACCTGCTGGCGGTGGTGGTCACCGCGCTGGTGGGCGGGTTCTGGCCGGCGCTGCTCACCGCGGTCGCCAGCTCCCTGCTGCTGAACTACTACTTCTTCGCCGCCCACCACCGCTGGACGATAGCGGAACGCAACAACGCTTTCGCGCTGGTCGCCTTCGTCCTTGTCGGAATCATGGTCAGCAGGGTGGTCGACCTCGCCGCCCGCCGGTACACCCAGGCGGTGCGGGCCTCCGCCGAGGCCGCCACCCTGTCCGTGCTCGCCGGCAGCGTCCTGCGCGGTGAGGACGCGCTGCCGGCCCTGCTCGAACGGGTCCGGGAGACCTTCGGGATGACGGCCGCGACCCTCCTCGAGCGCACGGATGACAGCGAGCAGAGCGATCATGACACGCGGAGCGGGCAGAACGGGCACGGCGCGCACAGCGGACCGGGCGGACCGGGCGGACCGGGCGGACCGGGCGG
>NZ_CAKKTL010000042.1:25410-29154 GCF_920664355.1 Protofrankia sp. CiP1_Cm_nod2 | reverse complement strand
CAGGACGGGCAGGACGGGCAGGATGTACGGCGCACCGGGGGAGCGGGTGACGCGCGGGCAGCCATCGCCACGGACGGTGACAGGCCGCCGCGCCCGGGCGGCCGGGGCTGGCGTGCCGTCCACAGCGTGGGCGTCGACCCGTGCGCGCGTCCCGAGGAGGGCGACGTGGACGTGCCGGTCGGCGACAACCTCGCCCTGGTGTTACGCGGACGCCC
Source organism: Protofrankia sp. CiP1_Cm_nod2 (assembly GCF_920664355.1). Classification (NCBI taxonomy): domain Bacteria; kingdom Bacillati; phylum Actinomycetota; class Actinomycetes; order Frankiales; family Frankiaceae; genus Protofrankia; species Protofrankia sp. CiP1_Cm_nod2. The sequence goes on along the minus strand of NZ_CAKKTL010000042.1, from coordinate 28,939 downwards.
ACTGCCGGCCGCGGACCGCCGGATACTCGCCGCGTTCGCCGTGCAGGCCGCGCTCGCCCTTGAGCAACGCCGGCTCGCCGAAGCCGCCGCCGAGGCCGGGCCGCTGGCCGAGGCGGACCGGGTGCGCACCGCCCTGCTGGCCGCGGTCAGCCACGACCTGCGCTCACCGCTGGCCTCGGCCAAGGCGGCCGTCGCGAGCCTGCGCAGCCAGGACGTCGTCTGGACGCCGGACGAGCAGGCGGAGCTGCTGGCCACCGCCGACGAGTCCATGGACCGGCTCAGCCGGCTCGTCGACAACCTGCTGGACATGAGCCGGCTGCAGGCCGGGGTGCTCAGCGTCTTCCCCCGCCAGACCGGTCTCGACGACGTCGTCCCGCACGCCCTCGACGAGCTCGGGGCACCCGGCCGGACGGTGGAGATCCAGGTGCCGGACGGCCTGCCCGACATCTACGCCGACCCCGCGCTGCTGGAGCGGATCGTGGTCAACCTCGCCGCCAACGCCCTGCGGCACTCCCCGGCGGGGACCCATCCCGTCATCACCGCGAGCGCGCTGGAGGACAGGGTCGAGCTGCGGGTCATCGACCGTGGGCCCGGTATCCCGGCGGAGAACCGGGACCGGGTCTTCCAGCCGTTCCAGCGCCTCGGTGACCGGGACAACACCACTGGTGTCGGGCTCGGCCTCGCCCTCTCCCGCGGCCTGGCCGAGGCCATGGGCGGCTCCCTCGTCACCGACGACACCCCCGGCGGCGGGCTCACGATGGTCCTGGCGCTGCCCGCCGCCTGGTCCGTCCAGCAGCCGGTCCCCGCTGTTCCGCCCAGCGGATGACCTGGAGTTTCAGGCCGCCCCGCCGTGTGCGCGGGCAACCGGCGCCGCCGCCCACGGCGACCGTCCGGAATACTCCCGCCCCGCCCCGCCGTGTGCGCGGGCAACCGGCGCGGATGTTTCCGTCAGGGGCCGGCCGGGCGGTTGAAGACGGGTGGGCGGCGCTGCAGGAAGGCGTCGATGCCCTCGGACAGGTCGGGGCCGTGGTGCAGCGCCGCCACGCTCCAGTAGCTGGTCGTCATCGCGGTGGCGAGATCGACCTGCCAGGCCGAGCGCAGCGCCTGCTTGGTCGCCTCGACGGCCCGCCAGGACTTCGCCGCGATCTTCGAGGCCAGCTCGACGGCGGCCGGGATCAGCTCGTCGGGCTCGACCACCCGGTTGACCAGCCCGATCTCGAGCGCGCGGGCGGCGTCGAGCAGCTCGCCGGTCAGGGCCAGCTCGGCCGCGAGGCCGGAGCCGAGGAGCCTGGGCAGGAACCACGTCCCGCCGTTGCCGGGCGGCAGCCCGATGTTGATGTAGGTCTCGCCCAGCCTGGCCACTGTCGAGGCGATCCGCAGGTCGCAGGCCAGGGCGAGATCGAGGCCGCCCGCGGTGGCGCCGCCGTTGATCGCCGCGATTGTCGGCAGCCGCGAGGCGACGACCCGCTGGGTGACCGGGAAGAGCACCCGGGCGTTGTAGGGCTCCTGCTCGACGGCGAGCCGGTGGTCGATGTACTCCCGCATCGCCTTCAGGTCGGCGCCGGCGGAGAACTGCCGGCCGGCACCGGTGAGGACCAGGCAGCGCACCGTGCGGTCGGCCTCGAGCGCCGTCAGCGCCGCCAGCAGGTCGCGGACGAGCTCCGGCACGACACCGTTGCCGCGGTCCGGACGGTTGAGCGTCACCAGCACGACCCCGTCGGCCACCTGCTCGTGGAAAAGGGTCTCCAGATCGACTCGCTTGCCCATCGTCAGGCCACCTTCTCAAGGATGGTCGCGACCGCGGCCGCGTAGGTACCCGCCAGCCAGCCGCCGGCGTTCACGGCCATGCCCACCCGGGCCCCCTCGACCTGCCGGCCGCCGGCCCGTCCGGTGAGCTGGTCGTAGATCTCGACGAGCTGCGCGCAGCCCGTCGCCCCGATGGGATGCCCGCGGCTGAGCAGCCCCCCGCTGACGTTCACCGGCAGCCGCCCGCCCAGGGCGGTGGCGCCGGAGCGCAGGAGCAGGTGCCCCTCGCCGGGGGCGCACAGGCCGATGTCGGCGTACTGGAGGATCTCCGCGGGCGCGGCGGCGTCGTGCAGCTCAAGCACGTCGAGGTCGTCGGGCCCGAGGCCGGCGTCGTCGAACGCCGCGCCCGCGGCGGCGGCCACCGGCTGTGAGCCGGGCCCGGCACCGGCGGCGAGACGGGTCGCGCGTACCGCACACCCGGCCTGGCCCAGCCGCTGGGCGTAGTTCTCCGAGCACAGTACGGCGGCGGCGGCCCCGTCCGTCGTCGGCGAGCACATCGGCAGGGTCAGCGGGTCGACGATCACACGCCCGGCCAGCACCTCCTCGACCGTCTGCGGCTTCTGGAACTGGGCCAGCGGGTTGAGCGAGGCGTGCCGACGGTTCTTGACGGCGACCGCGGCGAGATCGGCGGCCGTCGCGCCGTACTCGGCCAGGTACTTCCGGGCCTCCTGGGCGTAGACGTCGACGAACACGGAGCTCGTGGCCGGCCCGTTCGCCGCGGGGGATACGGCCGAGACGTCGGTGGCCCCCCGCAGGGCGTCGAAGGCCCGGGACTTCTCGGTGTGCGAGAGCTTCTCGACACCGATGACCAGTGCCACGTCACAGCGCCCGGACAGGACGGCCTCGAACGCCAGACCGGCCGCCGAACTGCTGGACGCGCAGGCGTTCTCGACGTTGACCAGGGGGACCCCGGCCAGGCCGGTGCCCTGCAGCGCCACCTGCCCGCGGATCATCTCCTGCCCGGACACCAGGCCCGCGGCCGCGTTGCCGGAGAAGACGCGCTGCACGTCGGACGCGGTGATCCCCGCATCCTTCAGCGCGAGATCGACGACCTCCTCGACCATGGCCCGCTCACCGCGGCGCACATCCCGCCCGAAGCGGATCATGCCGACGCCGATGACCTGTACCCTGCCCATGATGAGCGCACCCTTCCTCGCCGGTCAGGCCGGCCGGTCAGCATTGCCGTCAGGCCGGTCAGCATTGCCGGTCAGCATTGCCGGTCGGTATTGCCGGTCAACATTGCCGGTCGGTATTGCCGGTCGGTATTGCCGGTCAGGCCGGCCGGTCAGCATTGCCGGCGGGCCGGTCGGTATTGCCGGTCGGCCCGCCGGTTCTGTCCGACGTCCGTGCCGGCGGAATACCGGCCCGTGGTTCCCGGAGCGCCACGGGCCGGCCCGCGGCGGGCGGAAATCCCGGATTCTCAGCCGGCCCGGCGGAACCAGGGAACGGGACGGCGCCCGATCTCGACAGCGTCCGCGCCGTGGAACTCGACCCGGCCGTCACAGGAATAGCCGCTCCACTCGCCGTCGGGATCGGGCCACAGCCGGCCGAGCAGCTGAACACCGTCATCGAGCTTGACGACACCGACCGCGTAGGGAAGGTCGTCCTCGAATCCGCTGGGCGGCCCCAGCCGCTGTACCGCGTAGCTGTGCAGCACACCCCGGCCGGACGACAGGACCCAGCTCAGATCTGTCTCGTAACAGAACGGGCAGAGATGACGGGG
>NZ_CAKKTL010000042.1:22172-25253 GCF_920664355.1 Protofrankia sp. CiP1_Cm_nod2 | reverse complement strand
ATACATGATGTTGCGATTGCACGCCTTGCAGTGCTGGACGACGAGCTCACCGCGCTTCAGCGCCTCGTAGTACGGCTCCGTGAGCGTTTCCATGCCGGTGTCGGTCACCGGGCCACCCCCTCCAGCAGCAGTACCTGGCTGTCCATGTAGGTCCCGCCGGTGCCGCCGCAGACCGCCCGGGTGGCGCCGGCGACCTGGCGGGAGGGGTCTGCCCTGCCGAGCAGCTGGCGCACTCCTTCCGCCAGCAGTGCGCTGCCGCCGCCGACCCCGGTGTGGCCGGCCGACAGCAGCCCGCCGTTGGTGTTGACCGGCAGCCGCCCGCCCGGTGAGAACTCGCCGCTGGCGAACATCCGGGCCGCCTCGTGCTTCGGCGCGAGCCCGAGCCCTTCGAGACCGCTGGTGAGCACCGCGGCGTAGGAGTCGTAGACCTCGGCGAGATCCGCCTCCTGGGGGCCCCAGCCGGCCTGCTCGTACGCGTCCACCCCGGCCTTCTCCCAGCCGAGCACGGCGAGATCGGCCTCCTGGCCGATGCTGTAGTGGGAGACGCAGCCGCCGGATCCGGCGATGCGCACCCAGGCGTCCCTGCCGGCGCGGCGGGCGTTCCCGGCGCTGGTCATGACGAACGCGACGGCCCCGTCGGCGAGCATGGGGCACTCGAGCGCGTGCAGCGGGTCGGTCACCATCTTCGAGTTCAGGATCTCCTCGACGGTGAGCGTCCGGTCCCTGTACATCGCGTTGGGGTTCAGCCGGGACCACTCGCGCAGCGCCACGCAGACCGACGCCATGTCCGCCGCGGTGGAGCCGCTCGCGGCCATGTAACGGCATGTGATGAGCGCTCCCACGGCGTTGAACGTCAGCCCGGAGAGCTTCTCCCACTCGCGGGGGATGCCGTTGGCGGTGAGCATGTCGATCATCTCGCCGACCGGCGCGGAGCCCCACTTCTCGGACTGCACGACCAGGACGTTGCGCGCGTGCCCGCTGGCGATCAGCCCCGCGGCGGAACGGATCGTGTTGTCGCTGGTGGAGCCGCCGGAGTGCAGCATGAAGCTGCTCTTGGCCCGCCCGTGCAGCCCCAGCTCCTCGACGAGCCGCGAGAAGATCAGATCGGCCTGGTCCGCGAAGGAGTGCAGGCACGGGATCAGCAGGATGGTGTCGATGTCGGGCACGGTGAGCCCGGCGTCGCGGACCGCGGCGACCGCGGCGTGCACGAGCTGGCCCATGAACGGGCGGTCCGGGTAGCGCCCGGACGGCAGCTCGCCGAGGCCGATGAAGACGGCCTCCTCCGGCGAGCCGCGGCCGGGCAGGGCGCTCGCCGTGGCGGCACCGGAAGCGGGATCACTGTCAGGCACCGTTGTCCTCCACGGGTGGTCGGCGGCGGGCGAGCAGGACCATGCGGAACCGCATGACCTCCTCGTCCTTCTGGTTGACTACGCTGTAGTCGAGGCGCAGCGTCCCGTATCCGGGGTTGGCGCCGGCCTCGCTCTCGACGACCTCCGCGTGCACCCGGAGGGTGTCGCCCGGGCGCACGGGCGCCAGCGCACGCAGGTGCTGGCACTCCAGGAAGGCCACGATCGCCTCGCCGAGGAAGCCCGAGAGCGCGACGAGCCCCACCGCGAAGCCGAAGGTGAGCGGGCCGTGCGCGATACGGCCGCCGAAGCGGGTGGTGCGGCCGTACTCCTCGTCGACGTGCAGCGGGTAGTGGTCCCCGGTCAGGCCGGCGAAGGTGGTGATGTCCCCGATGTCGACGGTGCGGCCGGGGGTGCGCACGGCGTCCCCGACGGCGAAGTCCTCGAAGTACCGCCTGAGACGGTTGAAACCGGAGAGCGTCATGCTGCTCATAGCGACAGCGCGGCGAGCGCCTCGTGGACGAGGCCCAGGCTGAGTTGTTCGTGCATGAGCCGCTTGAGCTCGCGGGTCAGCGCCACCCGGGTGTAACGGCGGGCCAGCGGCGGCTTGGCCGCGATGTTCTCGGCGATCTCGCGCGCGCGGGGGAGGACCTGCTCGGCCGGGAGCACCTCGTTGACCACGCCGTAGTCCAGCGCCTGGTGGGCGTCGAGCTCCTGGCCGGTGAGCAGGAAGTAGCGGCCGCGCTGCGGCCCGAGCACGTGCGTCCATGTCACGTGTGCCCCGTCCCCGGGGACGATGCCGGACGGGAAATGCGGGGAGTCCCGGAAAGTGGTGGTGTCCGCGGCGATCGTGATGTCGGACAGGACCGGTATCTCCGGGTGGATGGTGGCCGGGCCGTTGATAGCGGCGATCACCGGAACCTCGATGTCGAGCAGGTTGTTCAGCAGCCGCTGGCCCTCGAAGATTATCTGCGACCAGTCGATCGCGGTCGAGAGGCCGAAACTCGAGAAGTCGATCTCCGAGCAGAACGAGTCGCCGGCGCCGGTGATGATGACGACCTTGTTCTCGGGATCGCAGGCGACGTCGGCGAAGCAGTAGGCCAGCTCGTCGTGGGCATTGGACGTCCACACCAGGCTCTTGCCCTCGCTGTGGACGGTCAGCTCTAAGATTCCGTCTTTACGTTCGAGACGTATGTTCTGGTATTTCTTCGCGTAGTCGTCCAGTACTGGGGTGATATATGCCATCGTTCTCACTCTTTCTGAAACAATTGTTTGTTCAACATTAGCAGGGGTGCCGCCCGCCCACAAGTGAGGCGTTCCGCGAGCCCGGATCCCGCACAGGGCGGATCACGGGGCCTCCCGGCCGCGGCGGTGCCGGCCGGCGGCGCGCGGCGCGTCACCGGCCGGCATGTTCTCGGGACGGGTGCGGTGGCCCGGTGCCGGCTGTCGGCGGTCCGGCGTCCACAGCTGGGTCGTCGACACCGTGACCTCGACGGACTCGACGCCGGGCAGCGCGGTCAGGACATCGGTGATGTAACGCTTCAGGCCGGAGAGGTGCACACAGGAGGTGTCGGTCAGGACGAGCACCACCCGGACGTTCCCCGCGCGGCACTCGATCCCGTCGACCAGCCCCATCTCGCAGATGTCGATCGGGGTACGCATGAGCAGGCCACACGGCTCGGGGACCGAGCGCAGCGCCGCACGGACCCGCTCCTCGGTGGGTGCCGCCGTCCCC
>NZ_CAKKTL010000042.1:2024-21807 GCF_920664355.1 Protofrankia sp. CiP1_Cm_nod2 | reverse complement strand
GCGGTTCATGCGCTCCCCGATCCGCTCCGCCGGCCGCGCGCCGCGCCGCCGTTCCCGTTCCGCGGACGGCCGTTCCGCGGAGGACGGCTGTTCTTCCGGGGACGACGGTTCTCCAGGGGACGACGGTTCTTCCGGGGACGACGGTGCGCGCGCCCTGCCCGGTGGCTCATCCCCGTACCGCCGTCGCGCCCGTGCGCAGCTGGCCCCAGGGGCGGGCCGCGCCGCGCCGGCGCTCGCGGGCGAACTCGTCGTCCGCGACACGGCTGGCGACGGTGGCGGCGTCCAGGCCGAGCAGGCGCAGCGCGTTCCCACCGAGGATCTTGCGGCGGTCCTCGGCGGTCAGCTGGGGGTAGCCGTGCTCGGCGACCAGGTCGGCCGGCAGCTCGTAACCGTCGAACGCGGCCAGCAGCGGAGCCGGGTGGGACAGGTTGGAGCCGCTGCCGAACATCAGCTGGTCGGCGCCGCAGGCCCGCAGCAGGGTGCCGAGGATGCGGGCGAACACGAGCGGTCTGACCACCACGTAGGCGAACACGGACTCGAGGGTCGCGTAGAGGTTGCGGTGCCGGCGCAGCAGCGTCGCGGTCTCCTCGAGGAAGGCCGCGCCCGCGTGCACCACGTGGAAGCTGATGTCGGGGAACCGCTCCAGCGGGAGGTCCAGGTCGTCGAGGCTGAAGGCGCTGCGCGGGGCGGGTGGCAGCCACAGCGCCTTGTGCACCGCGACGTTGCGGATGCCGAGGTCGCGGGCGGCCTCCAGCAGCGGGGTGGCGTAGTCGGCGTCGTCGAGCCGCCAGCCCCTGCCGACATCGTCGTAGAAGAAGGCGGGATACAGCTTCAGCCCGTCGACGCCGAACCGGGTGACCTGCTGTTCCAGCTGGGTGATGGCGGCGTCGGTGATCGGGGTGTCGACCGTGGCGAACAGCCGGAACCGGTCGGGGTAGCGGTCCCGGAACGCGGCGGCGCGTTCGGGCGCGGTCACGTGGCCGCGGGCGAACCCGAGGTTGGGCAGCGCGTGGATGACCGCGAGGTCGACCGGGCTCTCGACGAACAGCGAGTCGGCGATCGCCTCGAAGGGGAAGTCGGAGAAGAACTCGTCATGGGTGAGCAGGTACTCGGGACGGTTCTGGCCGGTCGCGAGGACGTGCGCGGCGTAGACCGCCTCGAGCTGGTCGCGGGCCGCGGGGTTCTGGTTCGCGGGCGCGAGGTTGTAGGGATGCACCACGGCATCCACCACGACGGCTCCGTCGATCATCGTCGCCCTCCGATACAAACAACTGTTTGTTACAAGGTTTCCATGGTGCTGCCCGCCCGTCAACCAGGCTGGCTCTCAGGCGTCCGGGGCCGCCGGCCGGATGCTGGCGTACTCCAGCGCCCACCAGACCTCGACAAGGGTGTCGGTGTCGGCGAGGTCGGCGCCGGTGATCGTCTGATATCGCTCCAGCCGGTAACGCACCGTGTTTTCGTGGACCGACAGCGCCCGTGCGGCCGCCGCCACCGACCGGCGTTCGCGCAGGTAGGTCCGCACGGTCTCGAGTATCTCGGCCGACGCGCTCCCGCTCCGGCCGCTCAGGCGGGTGACGTAGCGACGGAACAGCTGTTCGCCGAGTTCGGCCTGCTGCTCGACCGCGGCCCGTACCGACAGTGACGAACTGTCCACGACGCCGGTACGGCGGTAGCGCACAGCGACGTTGAGCACTCGGGTGGCCTCGGCGAACGCCTGCGGGACGCCGGTGAGCGTCACCGGCCCGGCAACCGCGATCACGGCATCGTCGTGCGGGACGGGACGGATCGCGCTGATCCCCACCACGTCGTCGTCGAACATGGTGATCAGTGGCCGGAAGCCCACGCCGGTACCGGCCGGCTCCAGCTGCCGGATCAGCCGCTGCACCCCTTCCGGGCGCTGCCGGCAGCGCAGCACCCAGTACTCCCGGTCGGGCAGGATGCCGTGGACCGCGCCGCCCTCGACAAGCTCGGCGGGGTCGGCCCCGCCGGTGAGGATGCGGTGCAGGAACGCCATCCGGTGGCGCTCGTCGCGGCGGGCGGCATCGATCTCCACCTGCTGGCGCGCGGAAACCAGGACGCTGCTGAACCGGTCCGTGAGGTCCCACAGCCGCCGGGCCCCGGTGAGCACGGCCCACGGGTCGGCCCCGGCCGCCACCGCCTCCTCGATGAACGCGTCGCGCAGCACGCTGAGCACTCTGCGGTACGCCTCGACGACGTCCTCGGAGGGGATGCCCTGTAACGCCCGGCGCTGGCCGGAGACCCGCTCGTCCTCCTCGATCTCCGGCGGCAGCTGGTCGCGCCGCTCGAGGACCGCGACGACCCGGGCGACGTTGCGCCGGCACGACCGGCGGAGGTCGTCGTCGGGCACCCGGTCGTAGGAACGCAGCGTCCGCAGCGCGTCCAGCTGCCGTTCGACCAGGTCGTCGGTGCGCTGGCGAAGCCGCTGCGCGGTCGTGACCAGCAGGCTGCCACTGGCATCGGACATCTACACCACCTCGAGCTGGTAGGAGATCTTTGGAGGGAACTCCTAATACTGGCCTCCGCTTCTCATGGATTCTCCGTATCCGCGGACGTGCCTGTTTCCTACTCTCATCGGTATGGCTGACGGCGATCAGATCACGGCGGCCCAGATCCTCTGGGATGCCGCACGGCGGTACCCCGACCGGCCCTGCCTGACCGATCTCGACGATGCCGCCGGTGCCACCGCGTCGACCTACGCGCAGGTGGCCGGACGCGTCGCCGCGGTGGCCGGCGGGCTGCTCGGGCTCGGTCTGGGGCCCGGCGACCGGGTCGCGCTGCTGCTCCACAACAGCCACGCGTACGTCCAGGCGTATCTCGGTGCCACGGCGGGCGGGCTGGTCGCCGTCCCCCTCAACGTCCGGCTGACGCGCGCGGACTACCTGCACATGCTGACCGACTCGGGCAGCCGGGTGCTGGTGACCACCAGCGAGTTCAGCGACCGGCTCCCGGATCCGTCGCGGCTGCCCGGGCTGACGGTCGTGTACGCCGACGCGCGGGACGGCGCGGATTCCGGGCTCGCGGCGCTGGCCGCCCGCGCGCGGCCGCTTGCGCGGCCGGTCGCGCGGGCCGGTGACGACCCCGCGAGCCTGATGTACACCAGCGGCACGACCGGCTCACCGAAAGCGGTCGTCCTCAGCCACCGTTCCTGGCTCAGCATCGCCGGGACCGCGGTGCGGGTGCTCGGGCTCGGCGACGACGAGGTCACGCTGCACGTCGCCCCCCTGACCCACGGGGCGGGCTTCCTGCTCCTGCCCACGCTGCTGCTCGGCGGCCACAGTCTGCTGTGCCACTCCTACGACGCCGGGCGCACCCTGGGCCTGCTCACCGAGCACGGCGTCACCGGGATGTTCATGGTGCCGTCGATGATCAGGATGCTGCTGGACGCGCGGCCGCCGGGCTGGGCGGTTCCGGCCTCGCTGCGCCGGCTCTACTACGCCGGTTCCCCGATCGGCCCGGAGACCATGCGGGAGGCGACGGAGGTCTTCGACGGGCGCCTGATCCAGTCGTTCGCCCAGATGGAGTCGCCGATGTTCTTCACGGTTCTCGACCAGAAGGATCATCTGCACGCGCTGGACAATCCTGATTCACCGCTGGCCCGTTCGGCCGGGCGGGTGCTTCCCGGGGTCGAGCTGCGCATCGTCGACGACGCGGGAGCGGCCCTGCCCGACGGTACGGCCGGGGAGATCGTGGCGCGCGCTCCCCAGACCATGAACGGGTACTGGGGCCGGCCCGCGGACACCGAGCGGACGATGGCCGGCGGCTGGCTGCACACCGGCGACATCGGCTGCCTCGACGGCGACGGCTATCTGTATATCGTCGACCGGAAGAAGGACATGATCGTAACCGGCGGGTCGAACGTCTACGCCCGTGAGGTGGAGGACGTGCTCGTCGATCTGCCGGGGGTGAAGGACGCGGCCGTGATCGGGCTGCCACACCGGATCTGGGGCGAGGCGGTGACCGCCGTACTGGTGCCGGCGGACGACAGCCGTGACAGCGACGCGGTGCTTGCCGCCTGCCGGACGAGGCTGGCCGGCTACCGGGTGCCGAAGCGGGTGGTGTGGGTAGAGGCGCTCCCTCGCAACGCCTACGGCAAGGTCCTCAAGCGGCAGCTGCGCGAACAGTTCTCCGGATCGGGGTGATGCGTCGGCGGGCAGTCATTTCCGCAGTCCGGTCAGAGCGTTGTCGGCGAGGGCCTCGCTGAGCTCCTCGGGGCTGAGCGGGCCGGTGGGGGAGTACCACTCCGTCGCCGAGTTGAGCATGCCTATCAGGGCGAGCACGGAGACGCGCGGGTTGGCGACGTCCCGGAACTCCCCGGAGCTGATGCCGTCGTTCAGGATTCTGCTGAAGAGCTCCTCGTAGCGCTGCCGCATCAGGATGACGCGTTCTTTGTGCTCGGCGCTCAGATAGGTCCACTGGTGGAAGCTCACCCGCGTCTGCTCGAGAGCGGCCGCGAGGACCCGCATGTGCGCCGTGATCGCTTCTCGTAGCCGAATGGTTGCGGAATGCTCTGATTCGGCTATCGGCGCGATGGCGTCCAGGTAGCTCCGGATGCCCTGCTCGACAATTTTGATCAGCAGGTCCTCCTTGCTGTTGATGTGGACGTACAGGCTGCCGGGCAGGATCCCGACCGCGTCGCTGATGTCCCGCATCCCGACGACCGGATACGTCCTCTCGCCGAACAGGCGGATGGCCTCCCGCTCGATGAGCTCGGCCGACACGGGTCCGGAGGCCGCTCGAGTGCCGCGCTCCCGCTGCCTGGCCACCCGTAGTTCCCGCTGCTTAGCCACCCGTGCGCCTCCCCGAAGTCCTGATCCAGATCCGATCGTACGGTCGCGTTGGTCCAATATCCCCGACGGGCTGGAATATTTGTCCGTAATATCCGTTTTCAAGATGAACAAAACGGCTATTTGGTATGATCGATGTGACCCATTCAACAAACAATTGTTTCGTCAAGCTGTCCCCCCACGAGAGATGACAGCCACAGGCGGCAGGATCCCCCCTCCGACAGGTTGCGCTCGTGGCGACCGTCGTGATTTCGTAATCCCTACTGTATGTCGAACGGGCTGGTCCCGGTACGTGGCTGACCGTCTTCCACGGGTGAGCCCGCTACGGGTGGACGCCTGCTCGTCAGCCCGGATCCGCCGCACGGCGTGCGCGCTGGGCACCCGGCTGGTGAGCCGGAGGCGCCGGGCCCGCGTGCGCCCCCAGCTGTTGATCTTCTCTGATTGATCTGTATCGGACCCCTCCCGCCACCGCCCGCTGGTTCGGCTGACGGTGGCGGGCTCCGCTGCCGGGCCGTCCCGCGGCCGGGCTGTCCCGCCGCCGGGTGCGTCGGGTCAGCCCGCTTCCGCGGCGGCCGCGATGGTCGCGCCCGCCAGCCCGGCGCCGGTGAACGACGTGAAGCGGCGCGAGCGGAACCGCCAGCGGCCCTCGGAACGAGCGAACTCGTCGTGGTAGCGGCCGATGACGACGAGTCGCACCGTGTCCGCGCCAATGCTTATGACCTGCACGTACGCGCTGCCAGAGGCACCGGTGGCCGAAGGTTCCACAACCACCGAGGAAACGAGGTGCCGGCCGCCCGCGCCCCGGGCCGCGACGCCGCGGACCAGCTCCGCCAGCGCGGCCCGGCCGTGCACCGGCTCGGCGCCGTCGCGTACGAAGGTCCCGTCGTCGGTGAACAGGTCCGCGAGGTCCTGCGGGCTGTTGTCGTCGAAGGCGTGCGTGTACCGCGCGTACAGCTCGGTGATTTCCTGACGGGCGGCGGCGTCGAGCTCGTGGGTGACGGTCATCGCAGGACCTCCCTGACGGTGGTGGACGCGTGGGCCACGCGCAGCTCCTTGCGGCTACGCAGGAACTGGCGGGGGCTGTTGACGGCGAACACGCCGGTGATCCGGCCCTCGGCGCGGAAGTGCCCGGCGAACGAGTCGGTGGCCATGTCACCCGCCACCACGACGAACTCGCTGCCGGCGTCGGCCCGGCCGGCGAACTGCAGCCGCAGGCCGAGCTGGTCCGACCAGAAGAACCCGTCGTCGAGCAGATCCGGAGCCGGCAGGCCGAGCAGCGTGTGCGCGACGCGCCGGGCGCTGTTCCCCGCGGCGGTCCAGTGCCCCACGGGGGCCAGGCCGTGCTCGGTGCGATGGCAGACGACGTCTCCCGCGCCGAACACGTCCGGCGCGCCCGTCCGCCCGGCCAGGTCGCACACGAGGCCGTCGGCTACTTCCAGGCCGGCTTCGGCGAGCCAGCCGACGTCGCGGACGACCCCCACGCCGACGACGACGGCGTCCGCGTCGACCACCGACCCGTCGGCGAGCCCGAGCCGTTCGCCGCCGCCCGGCGCGGCTCCCGCGGCGGTGACGGTCACCCCGCAGCGGAACTCGACGCCGTGCGCCACGTGCCGCGACCGCAGCCAGCCCGCGACCAGCGGGCCCACCGTGCCCAGCAGCGGCGCGGGCTGGGCCTCGACCACCGTCACCGCGCAGCCTCTCGCGCGCGCCGTCGCGGCCACCTCCAGGCCGATGAACCCACCGCCGATCACCGCGATCCGCCGCCCGTCGCGCAGTACGGCCGCGAGCCCGCGGGCGTCGGCGGCGGTGCGCAGCGCGGACGCCGCCGCGCGGCCGGTGACGACGCCCAGCGGCCGGGCCCGGGCGCCGGTGGCGATCACAAGCCGGTCGTAGGGGACCACCGTCCCGTCGGCGACGGTCACCGTATGAGCCACGGTGTCCAGCGCGACGGCAGGCCGGCCGAGCTCGAGCCCGATCCCCAGCGAACGGTAGCCGGACGGGCCGAGCAGGCGGATGGCATCGTCCGCCAGCGTGCCCAGCAGGTACTCCTTGGACAGCGGGGGGCGGTCGTAGGGCGCCTCCGTCTCGGCGGAGAGAATCCGCACCTCACCGCGGTGCCCCAGGTCACGCACGCTCTGGGCGGTGCGGACGGCCGCCAGCCCGCCGCCCGCGATGACGATCCGCGGGCCGCTCACGCCGACCCCACCGAGGCCGGCCGGGCGGCGCCGGACACGGCCTGCGTGCCTGGTCCCGTCCGCGCGTCCTGCGTGCCTGGTCCCGTTTGCGCGTCCGGTGTGCCCTGCTCTGTCCGCGCCCGCTGGGCCAGCAGGGCCACCGCCCGCTCCGCGAGCATGAACTTCTGCACCCGGCCGGTGGCCGTCACCGGGATCTCGTCCTCTTCGATGAACAGCACCACGTCGGGGACCTTGAAGCGGGCAAGCCTGTTCGCGCAGTAGGCGACAAGCTCGTCCGGCGCGGGCCGTCCCGGGCCGGGCACGATCCAGGCGCACCCGACCTCGCCCATCCGTGCGTGCGGGATCCCGACGACGTGCGCGGCGGCCACGCCCGGGTGGTCGGTGAGCACCCGTTCCACCTCGCCGGGCAGCACCAGCTCCCCGCCGCAGCGGTAGGACTCCTTCTTACGGCCGGTCAGTATCAGGTAGCCCTGCTCGTCGATGCGGCCGAGGTCGCCCGTGCGCATCCACCCGTCGGGGGTGAACAGCGCCGTGGTCTCCGCGGGCTTGTCGTAGTAGCCGCGGGTGACGATCGGGCCGCGGACCACCAGCTCACCCACCTCGCCGGCCGGGATGTCCGCACCGGTCTCGGAGTGCACCGTCCGGTAGACGGCGAGCGTGCCGCCGAGCTCGGCGGCACCGGCGACACCCGCCGGTTTGGTGGTCCCGTTCGTGTTCGCCAGCCGGTCGAGAGGATCGCCCGGCCGGGTGCACGTCGTCGACGCCGTGGTCTCGGTCTGACCGTACGCGGTGAAGATCTCCTCGACGCCCAGCACCTCGAGCATGTCGGCCCACATGCCGGCGCAGTGCGCGGCCCCGGAGGAGAACATCGTCCGCAGCGACGACAGGTCGTGCTCGCCGGCCCGTGCCGCGTCGAGCACCAGACTGGTCATCGCCGGGACGCAGATCAGCTCGTCGATACGGTGGCGGGCGATGTCCCGCAGGGTCTGCTGGGCGTCGAACGTGGCGTGCGGGCAGATCGCCCCGCCGACGAACAGCGCCGCGACCAGGCCCTCGACGTAGCCGAAGACATGGTAGATCGGCAGTGCGAACAGGATCCGCCGGCCGTCCCCGAACGCGCGGGTGTAGGCGCTGGCGTACGCGGTCCGCAGGACGGCGTCGTGCTGGAGCATCACGCCCTTGGCCGCACCGGTGGTGCCCGAGGTGTACAGCAGGTCGGAGACGGCGTCGGGGTCGGCCGCCGCGGTGCGTGACCGCACCTCCTCGTCGCTGATCCCACGGCCGAGCTCCACGAGCTCGCCCAGCGGCCGGCCGCGGGCCGGCCCGCCGTCCGTTCCGAGCACGAACACGTGCCGCAGCCGGGGCAGCGAGCTGCCACCCGCCTCCGTCTCCCAGCCCGGGGCGATCCGGTCCAGGGCGTCGAGGTAGTCCAGCTCGCGGAAGCGGTCCATCGTGATCAGGACGACGCTGTCGGACTGGCGCAGCACGTAGCTGAGCTCCTCGTGCCGCAGCCGGAAGTTGATCGATACCGACACCGCCCCGACCCGGGCCACCGCGAACTTCAGGGCCACGACCTCGGGCAGGTTCGCCATGTCCACGGCGACGTGATCGCCCGGCCGTACCCCGAGCGCCATCAGCCCGGCGGCCAGCCGCCCCGACCAGTCGGCGATGTCGCCGTAGCTGTAGGACCTGGCGTCACCGAGAACGAGCGGCCGATGGGGACGCTCGGCGGCTAAGAGATCGAGAAGCTGGGCGGTCGTGCGGGGCACCCAGCGGGGATAGCGTGCCTCCAGAGCCTCACGACGCCGGGCGGCGGCCGAGCCGGTCCTGGCGGCCGAGCTGGTTGCGGCTGAACTGGTTGCGGCCGAGCTGGTTGCGGCCGAGCCGGTCGTGGTCGAGCCGGTCATAGTGGTGACACCGTCGCTTCCGTCATCGGGTTCGGGACGAGACCGAGGATCTCGGCGGGGGTCATGCCGGCCTCGGCGAGTACCTCCGCGGTGTGCTGGCCGAGCGCGGGCGGTTCGCGCATCGCGCACGAGCCGTCGGTGTCGATCGGCAGCCGGAGCTGTCTGAGCCCGCTTGCGCGCAGCGTGTCGCCGAGGGGCTCCGCATCGCGGACGAGGGCGCGCTCGCGGGTGACCGGATGGGCCAGGGCGGCGGCCAGGTCGTTGACCGGCCCCGCCGGGACGCCGACGGCGGAGATCCGTCCGAGCCAGTGCTCGGATGACGCGGTGCCCAGCCGCTCTTCGATGGCGGCCGTCAGCGCGTCGCGCGCGCGCACCCGGTCGGCGACGGTGCGGAACCGGGGGTCGGCCCGGAGCTCGGGAAGGTCGAGGGCCGCGCAGAGCCGCTCGAACAGCCGGTCCGTCGCGGCGGCAATCATGATCGCGCCGTCCGCGGTGCGGAAGGCCTGGTAGGGAGCGGTGCTCGGGGCGGCCGAGCCGAGGCGGCCGGGGAACTCGCCGGTTCCGAGGAATCCCATGACCTGGTGGCAGAGCAGGAAGAAGCCGCTGTCGACCAGGGCGGTCTCCAGCCGCTGGGCCTCGCTCCCGCCGGTGCGACGGGCGAGCGCGGCCTGGATCGCCGTGATCGCCCAGAGGCCGGTGGAGACGTCCACGACGGACGGCGCGGCGCGGGCCGGGCGGCCGTCGGCGTCACCGGTCATCTCCATGATGCCGGTGAAGGCCTGCACGATCGCGTCGTATCCGGGACGGTCGTGCCCGAGCGGGCCCTCGCCGAAGGCGCTGATCGAGCAGTGCACGACGCGGGGGCTGACCCGGCGGAAGTCGTCGAAGCCGAGCCCGAGCCGGTCCGCGGCCCCGGGCCGGAACGACTCGACGACGACGTCGGTGCCGGCCGCGATGCGCAGCACCGCGTCGCGGCCGGCCGGGGTGGCGATGTCCAGGGCGACGCTGCGTTTGTTGCGGTTCACGGTGAGGAACACCGTGCTCTCCGGCCCCCACCGCGGCGGCAGGCCGCGGGTGGCCTCCCCGCTGCCCGGACGTTCGACCTTGACGACGTCGGCACCGAGATCGGCAAGGATCAGACAGGCGAGCGGGCCCGCGATGTTCTCGCTGAGGTCGAGTACCCGCAGGCCGCGGTAGGTCTGGTCGAGTGTCATGTGAGCACACCGGTCATGGGGCGTCTCCAATGCCTGTGGCGGGCTGGTGACTGTGTCGATCGCCCAGGTCAGGATTCAAAAACAATCACTTGTTTTTTTCTAGCATGGTCGATTAACGTGGTCAACGGACAGATACGGACCCGCGGTGCTGACGGAGGGCGCAGGGATGGACTTCAGATTCACCGAGGAGCAGCGGCTGTGGAGGGACACGCTGCACACGTTCATGGAGCGCGAGGTAGGACGGGAGTACATCCGCAAGCACGACGAGTCCCGGGAGTTTCCCGACGAGGCCTACCAGAAGATCGCGGACAGGGGCTGGCTGGGCCTGCTCATCCCCGAGGAGCAGGGCGGGCTCGACGCCGACCCGGTGATGTACGCGATCTTCTGCGAGGCCATGGCGAAGTTCAGCCTCGACTTCGCCGCGTGCGTGATGACCTCCATGTTCACCGCGACGAACATCGCCAACCACGGCACGGCCGAGCAGCGCGAGCAGTACCTGCCGGGCTTCCTCGCCGGCAGGACGAAGTTCAGCGTCTCGATCACCGAACCGGGGGCCGGCTCGGACGCGGCGGCGGTGCAGACACGGGCCGTCCTCGACAACGACCACTGGGTCCTCAACGGGAACAAGGTCTTCTGCTCCGGGGCGCACCTGCCGGACACGGTCATCACCGTGCTCGCGCGCACCAGCCCGGAGCGGCACCGGGGCCTCAGCCTGATCCTGGTGCCGAACACCGCGCCCGGCGTCGACATACGCAAGCTGAACACGATCGTCCGCCGTAGCCTCGGCACCACGGAGATCTTCTTCACGGATGTCCGCGTCCCCGCCGGAAACTTGATCGGCGAGGTGAACAGCGGCTGGGGCTACATCGGTGAGCACCTGGAGTACGAGCGCCTGAGCCTGGCGGCCTCCTACGTGGGCAACGCCCGCACGGCGCTCGACGACACCGTCACCTATACCAGGAACCGCACCCAGTTCGGCCGGCCGCTGTCGTCGTTCCAGGTCCTCAAGCACCGGATGGCCGAGAACGAGTGCGAGGTGGAGGCCGCGCGGCTGCTGGTCTACAACGCCGCGACGAAGATGGCGCGCGGTGAGCGCGCCCTGAAAGAGGTGTCGATGGCGAAGGTGTTCGCCGCCGACGTCGCCTTCAGGACCTCGTTCAACGGCATGCAGGCGCTGGGTGGATACGCGCAGCTGCCGGAGTTCGACATGGAGCGCTACTTCCGCGAGGCCAAGCACGCGATGGTCGGCGGCGGCGCGAGCGAGATCCAGCGCAGCATCATCGCCAAGGAGATGGGGCTCTGACCCGGGTCCCTCGTACGAGTTCGGATCCTTCGTACGCCCAGTGGGCAACAGGCGTCATGCAGGTGGCCGGACCGGTGACACCGGTCCGGCCAGGGCCGTCTCGAGGGTGGCCACGCCCGCGTCCCCGCATCCTGCCGCCCGGCCGGAAGAAGCAGCCGTCCACCGGGAGAAGCGGCTGTCCTGTCGGGAGAAGCGGCTGTCCTTCGGGAGAAGCGGTGGGTGGCGGTGCCCCGAGGCCACGGAAAACAGCGGACGGTTGAGAGTCCGGCCAGGAGATCCCGGCCGGGCTCTCAACCGTCCGCTGCCGGCAGCCGTGGCGCCACGGCCGCCGGCCTATTCGGTGAAGTGAATGGCCTTGCTCGGGCAGTCGTACTCCGCGCGGCGGACAGCGGGCAGCCGCTCGCCGGCGACGGTGGCCTGCGACAGCACCACCAGGCCGTCGTCGTCCACGTCGAAGATCTCCGGATCCGCGAGGACGCAGTTGCCGTAGCCCTGGCAGACGTCCCGGTCGACTCTGATTGTGATCATTTCTTTCTCCTGGTCAACGAATGCGACTGGCGACTTCGTCGTGAAAGGCGGTCAGCCTGCTTTCGGCGGTGTTGAAGATGTTCCGGCGGAACCCCTTCGACCGGGCCAGCGCCGCGAAGTTGTTGATGACCTCGGAGTCCTCCGCGAGGACGTCGAGAAAGTGTTTCCAGTCCCGCTCGTTGTGCTGCTCCCACTTCGCCTCGCTCAGGCCGTCCGGGGTGGGCCCGACGAGCTGGTAGGCGTTGAGGACGGTCCTGTCCGGGGCGACCGGCCAGGCGGTCCACATCTGCAGGTGGTTGGGGAAGCAGCTGAAGATCGTGTTCGGGAACGCGAGGTAGTGGCACAGATGGGTCTGCCGATGGTCGCTGTCGGAGACCCTGTCGGTGAACCCGCGGATCGGCAGTGTCATCCAGGAGTGCGGTGAGGCGATCTTCAGGCTGGCGTCGCGCCACAGGACCAGCCCGGAGAGGGTCGACTTGTGCGTGAACGGGACATGCCAGGTCTCGTTGAACGCGTCGACGACGATCTTCCAGTTCGCGGTGAGCGTGACCGACGCGCGGAAGCGGGTGTCGAACCGGTCGAGCTGGTAGCCGGCAAGCTCCTCGCCGATCGTGCCGAGGTACTCCAGCAGGTCGGGGACCGTGTCGGAGAGCGTCAGCCAGATCCAGCCCGACCACTCGAGCACCCTGACCGCCGGCGCCCGCAGCCCGGCCAGCTGTGCCGGGTCGAACGACTCACGCAGCGGCACCTGCCGGACGTTGCCTTCAAGATCGTAGACGAAGCCGTGCCACGGGCAGGTGAACCGGCCGGTGGAGCAGCGCCCGGCACCCGCGACGAGAAGCGCGCCGCGGTGCTGGCAGACGTTGTGCCAGGCCGACAGCGAGCCGTCGTCAAGCCGGATGATCACCACTGACTGCCCGAGCTGGCTCCAGACGACGTGGTCGCGCGGCTTGGGCACATCGGCGGACGGAAACACCGGGAACCAGGCGTGGGACAGGATCCGGTCGAGTTCCCGCTGATAGCGCGCCGGGTCTGTGTACACCGAGGCGTTGACCGCGGATGGGGCGAGGGGGTACTGCGGTTCGCTCAGAGCAGGCCCGACAGGGGCAGGCCCGACAGGGATGAGCCCGGCCGGGGCGAGCCCGGCCGCCGGGATGGACTGGGTCATGCGAGTGCCCCTCTCGTCGGCGTCCCCACTGGCTGGCCCGGTTGCCGATGCCGCGGGCCGGATGCGGGCTCAGGTAAGTAAACAATCATTTGTTTCAAAGTAGGGCCGTGTGTAGTGGGTGTCAAACCGGTTCCGCGCGTGGCGTATGGCGTGTCCCGCGACATGGCGGGCTGCCCTGGTCCACGCGGCCGGGCCGGTGCCGGTCGGGGTCATGCTGGCCGCGGCGGGAACCGCGCTGGTCATGGCTGGAAGCGGTAGCCCATGCCGGGCTCGGTGATGAAATGGCGGGGGCGTGCCGGGTTCGGCTCCAGCTTGCGGCGCAGCCGTCCCATGTACTCGCGCAGGTAGTGGCTGTGTTCCTTCGGGGAGGGGCCGCCGGTGCGGGGAAGGAGCTGGCGGTGGGTGAGCAGTTTCCCGGGGTTGCGCACCAGGACTTCGAGCAGGTGCCATTCGGTCGGGCTGAGGCGGACGGTGACCGGGCCGTCGGGCTGGTCACCGTGGTCACGCCGCTGGCCTGCCAGTCTGGTGACCTGTCGGGCGGTCAGGTCGATCGTGTAGTCGCCGATCGTCGTCAGCGGGGCCTCTGTCGTGCTCAGGGTTCGTCTGGCTACCGCTCGTAGCCGGGCGAGGAGCTCGTCGACGCGGAAGGGCTTGGTGACGTAGTCGTCGGCGCCCGCGTCGAGCGCGCCGACCTTGTCGCTGCTGCCGGCACGGCCGGACAGGACGATGACGGGCGTCGCGGTCCGGCTGCGCAGGGCGTGGATGACCTCGGTCCCGTCCATGTCGGGCAGGCCCAGGTCGAGCAGGATGATGTCGGGCTGTCCGGAGGTGGTGGCGGCGAGCGCGTGCTGTCCCGACGTCGCGGTCAGGACCTCGTACCCCCGGGCGTGCAGAGTGATCCGCAACGCGCGCAGGATCTGGGTGTCGTCGTCGACGATCAGGACGCGGGTCATGCCGCGCCGTCCCACGAGCGGGTGTCGGGCGGGGCGCCCCGCGGCGACCGGAACGACGGCGGTGACGGCGGTGACAGCGGCAGGACCACCGGTGTCAGAAGCGGTGGTCCTGCCACTGCCGGGACCGGTGCCAGCAACATGGTGACGCCTCCGCGGAGGTTCCCTGGGCAGTGCAAGTCTCCGTCAGCCCGCGCCGAGCCTGTCCAGGGCGAGGTTGAGCGCGACGACGTTGACCCTGGGCTCGCCGAGGAAACCGAGCGCACGGCCGCGCACATGCTCCTCGACCAGCCGGCGGACCGCTGCCGGGGGCAGCCCGCGGGCGCCCGCGACCCGGTTCACCTGAAGGTAGGCGTAGGCGGGGGAGATGTCCGGGTCCAGGCCGCTGGCGGAGGCGGTCACTGCGTCCGGTGGCACCGGGTTGTCCCGGCCGCGGCCCGGTCCGGGGACGAGGACGCGCCGGCCCGCCGCGTAGTCGCCGCCGGGCGCCGCGCACTCGACCCGCACGCCCTCGTAGGTGGTGACGAACGGTCGCGCCGGGCACTGCTCGTTCACGCTGACGACCCGCACGACCGGCCCGGCGGGGCCCGGATCACGGTGGAACACCGCCAGCACGGCGCCGGCACCGTCCGGGGTGCAGTACGGGCGCCGTCCGTCGACGCCCTCGAGCTGCCCGACGGCCCTGCTGCGGCCGCACACGGTGGTGAGCAGGCTGCGCCGGCTCTCGTCACCGGGCGTGGCAGGATCGTCGAACGTGTCGACGACGTCCTCGGGGCCCAGGTTGGACGCGGCGGTCGCGGTCGGGTCGTAGCCGGCCCCGGCGGCGGACGGCCGGGGCTGGAAGTAGGTCGGGATCGGGCGGCCGGCGGCGTCGGTGAACGGCTGGCCGATCCGCGACGAGCCGACGACCGTGCCGTCGGCGGCCCGGACGAGCGAGCCGTCCGCCTGGTGGCGCAGCCCGGGCAGCTGGGCGATCGCGGTGACGGCCAGGGGATACGCGATGCCGACGAGCACGGTGAGCACCAGCAGCATGCGCAGCGCGGCGAGGAGGTGGCGGACGGGGCCGGGCAGGCGCGGGGAGGCCATGACGATCACCGGATTCCGGGGAGGAACTGGACGGCCAGATCGATGAGTTTGATCCCGACGAACGGGACGACCAGGCCGCCGAGGCCGTAGACGCAGAGGTTGCGCCGCAGCATCGCCGTGGCGTTGCCAGGTGTGTAGCGGACGCCGCGCAGGGCGAGCGGGATCAGCGCGATGATGACCAGCGCGTTGAAGACGACCGCGGACAGGATCGCCGACTGCGGGCTGTGCAGCCGCATGAGGTTGAACGTCTCCAGCCCGGGATACACCGCGGCGAACAGCGCCGGGATGATCGCGAAATATTTGGCGACGTCGTTGGCGATCGAGAACGTCGTCAGGGCGCCGCGGGTGATGAGCAGCTGCTTGCCGATCTCGACGATCTCGATGAGCTTCGTCGGGTTGCTGTCGAGGTCGACCATGTTGCCGGCCTCCTTCGCGGCCGACGTGCCGGTGTTCATGGCGACGCCGACGTCGGCCTGGGCGAGCGCGGGGGCGTCGTTGGTGCCGTCCCCGGTCATCGCGACGAGCTTGCCGCCGGCCTGCTCCCGCCTGATCAGGTCGAGCTTGTCCTGGGGGGTCGCCTCGGCGAGGAAGTCGTCCACCCCGGCCTCCTCGGCGATGGTCCGCGCGGTCAGCGGGTTGTCACCGGTGATCATGATGGTGCGGATGCCCATGCTGCGCATCTCGTCGAAGCGTTCCCGCATGCCCGCCTTCACGATGTCCTTGAGCTGGACCACGCCCAGGACGCGGGCGCTCCGGCCACCGTCCACACCGCTGGTGATGACCACCTCCGCGACGACCAGCGGTGTCCCGCCGGAGGCGGAGATGCCGTCCACCACCTGGCCGGTGTCGGGCGGTGCGCTCCCGCCGTTCTCCCGGACCCAGGCCAGCACCGCGCTGGCCGACCCCTTGCGGATCTGCCGGCCGCCACCGGTGTGCAGGCCGTCGCCGGCTTCGCCGGCTTCGCCGGGGCCGCTGTCCCGCCGGTCTTCGCCGCCGCGGGGCCCGGGCGGGGCCAGGTCGACACCGGACATCCGGGTCTGCGCGGTGAACGCGACGAAGGTCGCGGTGGGCAGCTCGCCGGCGGTGCGCTCCCGCAGGCCGTAGGTGGTCTTGGCGAAGACGACGATCGAGCGTCCCTCCGGGGTCTCGTCCGCGAGCGAGGACAGCTGCGCGGCGTCGGCGAGCTCGCGTTCGTCCACGCCTCCGACCGGGATGAACGCCCGCGCCTCGCGGTTACCAAGGGTGATGGTGCCGGTCTTGTCCAGCAGCAGGGTGTCGACGTCGCCGGCCGCCTCGACTGCGCGACCGCTCATCGCGAGCACGTTGCGCTGCACCAGCCGGTCCATGCCGGCGATGCCGATCGCCGACAGCAGCGCGCCGATCGTGGTGGGGATCAGGCAGACGACCAGTGCCGCCAGCACGATCCCGGGGATGCCGTCGGCGCCCAGGGCGGCGCTGTCGGGGATGCCGGGCCGCTGGGCCCGGGAGAAGACCGCCAGCGGCTGGAGGCTCACGACCGCGAGCAGGAAGATGATGGTCAGCGAGGCCAGCAGGATGTTCAGCGCGACCTCGTTCGGGGTCTTCTGCCGGTTCGCGCCCTCCACCAGGCCGATCATCCGGTCGATGAAGCTCTCCCCGGGCCGCTGCGTGATCTCGACGATGATCCGGTCCGACAGCACCCGGGTGCCGCCGGTCACCGCGGACCGGTCGCCCCCGGACTCACGGATCACCGGCGCGGACTCGCCGGTGATGGCGGACTCGTCCACGCTCGCGATGCCCTCGATGACGTCGCCGTCACCGGGGATCAACTCGCCGGCGTCCACCACCACACGGTCGCCCTTGAGCAGGGCCGGCGCGGGCACCGGCTCGGTCCGGGCCGTCTCGACGGGCCGGCCGGGCGCCCAGCCGACGAGCCGGCGGGCGATCGTGTCGGTCTTGGCCCTGCGCAGCGCGGCGGCCTGCGCCTTCCCGCGTCCTTCGGCGACGGCCTCGGCGAGGTTGGCGAACAGCACGGTCAGCCACAGCCAGCCGACGATCAGCCAGGCGAACACGGTGGGGTCCAGGGCCGCGAGCACGGTGGTGAACGCGGCGCCGATCTCGACGATGAGCATCACCGGGTTGCGCCACAGGGTGGCCGGGCTCAGTTTCCGCAGCGCCTGCGGGGTGGAGCGCAGCAGCATCCGTGGGTCGAGCAGGCCACCGGAGGCCCGCCGGGGCGGGCGGGCGGAGCCGGGGCCGCCCGCTGGTCCGGCGGGGGTGCCGCGTACGGCGGTCGTGGGCATGTCAGTGCAGGCCTTCCGCGAACGGCCCGAGGGCGAGGGCCGGGAAGTAGGTCAGTGCGACGACGACGAACGCGACACCGGTGACGAGGCCGACGAACAACGGCCGGTGGGTGGGCAGTGTCCCGCTCGACGCAGGGGCTGTCCTCTGCCGGGCGAGGCTGCCGGCCAGGCCCAGGACGAACACGACCGGCAGGAGCCGGGCGAGCAGCATGGAGATTCCCAGCACCGTGTTCCACCAGGCCGTGTTCACCGTGAGGCCGGCGAACGCCGAGCCGTTGTTGTTCGCCGCCGAGGTGGCCGCGTACAGCACCTCGGACAGCCCGTGCGCGCCGGAGCCCAGCATGTTCGCCCGTTCACCGGGCAGCGCCATGGCCGCCGCCGTGACGCCGAGGGCCAGCACCGGCGTGGTGAGAATGTAGAGCGCGGCGAACTTCACCTCCCGGGCGGCGATTTTCTTGCCCAGGTACTCGGGCGTCCGCCCGATCATCAGACCGCCGACGAACACCGCGAGCACGGCGACGACCAGCATTCCGTAGAGCCCCGATCCGGCGCCGCCCGGGGCGATCTCCCCGAGCATCATGTTCAGCAGCAGGACGGCGCCGCCGAGACTGGTGTAGGAGTCGTGCGCGGAGTTCACCGCACCCGTGGACGTCAGCGTGGTGGCGGCCGCGAAGGTGGCCGATCCCGACACCCCGAAACGGGTTTCGACGCCTTCGGTCGCGGCCCCGACAGCGGTCGGGACCGTGCCGTGGTGAGCCAGTTGGAAACCGTTGGCAAGAAATATCCCGGTTATCGCCAGAACGGCCATGGCCGAGACGATCGCCAGACCCTGGCGGGTATCGCCGACCATTTTCCCGAAAGCTCTCGGCAGCGCGAACGGGATCGCCAGCAGCAGATAGACCTGTAGCCAGTTGGTCCAGACCGTCGGATTCTCGAACGGGTGGGCGGAGTTGGCGTTGTAGAAACCGCCGCCGTTGGTGCCGAGCTCCTTGATGATCTCCTGGCTGGCCACCGGGCCGCCGGTTATGGCCTGGCTGGAGCCGGCGATGGCCGACACCGTCCGGACGTCGTGGAAGTTCTGCACGACACCGCCGGCGACCAGGACGACCGCGCCGATGACGGAGATCGGCAGCAGAATGCGGACGACGGTGCGGACCAGGTCCACCCAGAAGTTGCCGAGCCGGTCGGTACGGTTGCGGGCGAACCCGCGGACCAGGGCGATCGCCACCGAGATGCCGACCGCGGCGCTGGTGAAGTTCTGCACCGCGAGACCCGCCATCTGCACGAGATATCCGAGCGTCGACTCGCCGGCATAGGACTGCCAGTTGGTGTTCGTGACGAAGCTGGCCGCGGTGTCGAACGCCTGGCCTGGCGCCATCCCGCCGAAACCGAGGCTGAGCGGCAGCCGGCCCTGCAGGCGGAGGAGAACGTACAGGAAGAGCACTGACACGCACGAGAACGCGAGTACGGCGCGCAGGTGGACGCTCCATCGCTGGTCCGTGTCCGGATCGACACCGACCAGCCGGTAAATCATTTTTTCGGCCCGCAGGTGACGCTTGGAGGTGTATACCCGGGCCATATAGTCGCCGAATGGCCGGTAGGTCAGGCCGAGGGCGATGGCGAGCGAGGCGGCGAAAACGGCTCCCGCCGTCGTGGTGTTCATTCAGTGACCCCTTGTCGACCGGGAGCCCGGGCCCGGGGGAAACACGACCGCGGCAGCGGTCGTGCGGTCCGTGGCCGGGCAGGCCGTAGCGTGTCGCTGGTCCGGCAGGTCAGAACTGTTCCAGGAAAATCAGAATTTCTCCGGGAAAAGCAGGGCGACCACGAGGAAGACCACCAGGGCGGCCGCCAGGACGAGCCCGGTCAGGTTCTCGGCGGTCACAGCCGTTCCACCCCTCGTACGACGAGCCCCAGCACCGCGAATATCACGATGATCAGGACGGCGAAAACCAGGTCACGCACCGGCTGCTCCTTCTGCCACGTCCCGCTGCCACCGTGGGGGACCGACGGGCTACAGCGCTCCCCTGGGGTGACGGCAACCCCATCATGCCCGGCCGTCCGGATGCCGGATACCCGGCGCCCGGGAATCCGGCATCCGGGAATCCGGGTGTCCGGGTGTCCGGGCGCCGATGGTGGCACCGGTGCCGGGTTTCGCCGCGGCCCCTGACCGGGACGTCCCGGGAACAGGCGCGGCACGCCGGATACCCGGGCTGTCACCCACGAGCGCTGGCACCATGAACTCCCCGGATCGCGCCGATTGCCGTATTGCCGCATCGGCAGCATCGACCCCGCGGGAGCCGGCCACCAGCGGCGTTGACGCCCTGGTGACGCCGAATACGGCAGAG
>NZ_CAKKTL010000042.1:0-1635 GCF_920664355.1 Protofrankia sp. CiP1_Cm_nod2 | reverse complement strand
CACGGCCGAACACGGCAGAGCACGGCCGAACACGGCCGAATACGGCAGAACACGGCAGAGCACGGAGAAACACGAGAACGTGACCGGGGCGCCACTGGCCGTTGGCCGACGCCGGGTGCCCACCATGCGCTCGGCCGGGTCGGTGGATCGGCGGGGCCCGCCTACATCCTCACTGTCAGGAGTGGAGGCGCATCAGGCCTTCCTGGGCGACTGAGACGACGAGCCGGCCGTCGGCGGTGTATATCTCGCCGCGGGCGAAGCCGCGGGAGCCCGCGGCCGACGGGCTGTCCTGGATGTAGAGCAGCCACTCGTCCGCGCGGAACGGCCGATGGAACCACATGGCGTGATCGAGGCTGGCCAGCGAGATCGTCCGGCCGTCCGTCGACCGGTGGGGAAGCAGGGTCGTCGTGATCAGCCGCAGGTCGGACGCGTACGTGACCGCGCAGACGTGGTAGAGCGGGTCGGCGGGCAGCGTCCCGCGGGCGCGGAACCACATCCGCTGGTACGGGCTGTGCGGCTCCCCATGCGAGGACCACACGGGCTGCTGGACGGAGCCGTCCGCGCCTTCGGTCGGTACGAGCCGGACGTCGAGGTACCGGGAGAAGAAGGGCTCGACGCTCCCGCCGTTCGGCAGGGACCACTCGGGCAGCTCTTCGGGCAGGCTGACGGGCAGCTCGTCGGGCGGCGCTGCCGGCGGCATGGGTGACTGGTGCTCCGGGCCGTCGGTGACGCGCTGGAAGGAGGCGGACAGGTGGAAGATCGCCCGGCCGTGCTGGATGGCGACCACCCGCCGGGTCGTGAACGACCGTCCGTCACGGATCAGATCCACATCGTAGACGATCGGCGCGCCGGGATCGCCTGGTAGCAGGAAGTAGGCGTGCAGCGAGTGCACCGGGCGATCAGGGGCGACCGTCCGGCCGGCGGCGATGAGCGCCTGCGCCGCGACGTGGCCCCCGAACACCCGGGTCGGCGCCGTGTGCCACGACCAACCGCGGAAGATGTTGGTTTCGATGCGGTCGAGGTCGAGGACCTCGACCAGGGAGTCGGCCTCGGCGCGCGTCACCTGATCCACATTACCCATCCGGTGGCGGCGCTTCATCGAACAATGGCACTCAGGGGATTTCGGCTTCCCGTGACGCGGCGGAGGCGGCACCGGGCCGTCGATGGTCCTGGGCCGGCCCGGGGATTTCGGCTCGCGGGTCGACGACAGTGGCCGGGGCGCGCCCGGGGGTGGGCGTCGTCGCCAGCAGGTGATCCCGCCACAGCGCCTCGGCCTCGTCCGCCGCGCCGGCCTCGACCAGGGCGACCAGTTGCCGGTAGGTCTGGCGGCCGTCGTCCTCGGCCGCCGGTGCGCCCGGCTGTGCCGTGCTCCCACCGCTGCTGCCGGCACCGGCACCGGCGCCCGATGCATCCTCGCGCGCCATGCCGATGATGTGACGCAGCATCCCGGCGAGCACGATCAGGGTCTGGTTGCCGGCGAGTTCCACCAGCAGGTTGTGGAAGTCCGTCACCGCGGAGCATGACGCCGCGGGGGCCCAGGCCTCCCGGGCTGGCTGGCCGGCGGGTGCCGTGAGCGCGGTGGCCAGGTCGGGCCGGGTGCGGGCGGCCGGCCGGTCCGCCGCCGGGGGGCCGGCG
>NZ_CAKKTL010000041.1:31266-33090 GCF_920664355.1 Protofrankia sp. CiP1_Cm_nod2 | reverse complement strand
GGTCCGGGGTGAGGCGGACGGCCGGCTCGCCCGAGCGGCCCGCGCCGGCCGGTCGCCCCGGGCCGGGTCGACGGGCTCCGCCGGGTCGACGGGCTCCGCCGGGTCGACGGGCCGGTCCAGGTCAACAGGCCGGTCCGGGTCAACAGGCCGGTCCGGGTCAACAGGCCGGTCCGGGTCAACAGGCCGGTCCGGGTCGACGGGCCGGTCCAGGTCGACGGGCCGGTCAGGATCGACGGGCACCGTTGCGTCCCCGCTCACCGGTGCCGGGGGTGCTGCCGGGCCGAGCTGTACATCCTGAGCCTCCACGCACGTATTGTCGCCTACACGTTCCGGAACTGCGCTGCGTGGTCGTGATGGCTCTCCTGGGGGGGAGGACACTCAGCATGGTGAACGTGGGTGCCGGTGTCGCCAGGGGGGTGCGGAGGCTGCGGGCCTCCGCCCGCCGGGGCGGCGCCGAACAGTCCGGGCTCGCCTCCCTGGTGGAGCTCTCGTTCGTCAACGCGGCCGGGGACGCGCTGGTCACGGTAGCACTCGCCGGCTCACTTTTCTTCGCGGTACCCACCGGTGAGGCGCGTTCGAAAGTCGCCCTGTACCTGTTGATCACGATGGTGCCGTTCGTCCTGCTGGCACCGGTGATCGGCCCGGTGCTGGACAGGTTCGCCTATGGCCGCCGGACCGCCCTGGCCGCGATCTGCCTGGCCCGCGGCATGCTCGCCTGGCAGCTCGCGAGCTCCCTCGACGGAGTGGCGGTCTACCCGCTGGCGCTCGGGCTGCTGATGCTGTCCCGGTCGTTCGGGGTGGCCCGCAGCGCGGTCATCCCGCGGGTGACCCCCCGGGAACTGACCCTGGTGAAGGTCAACTCCCGGATCTCCCTGGTCAACATCGTGGCCGGGGCGGTGGCGGCCCCGCTCGGGCTCGGTATCGCCAACATTCCCTACATCGGCTACCCGTGGGTGCTGCGGATCTGCGCCATCGTCTACATGACGGGTGTTCTGCTCGCCTTCAACCTGCCCGGACACGTCGACTCCGCCGCGGGTGAGAAACGCGCCGTCCTCGGGGCGGGCCGCTTCCGCCCGCACCGGGACATCACCGGCCGGCTGCGCCGCGCGCTCGGCGGGCTGCCGGTGGCCCTGCGCGCCTCGCTGGTGCTGCGCGGCCTGGTCGGGTTCCTCACCTTCTACCTGGCGTTCCTGCTGCGGACCAGCGGCGGCAACAACCTGTGGCTGGCCGGGCTGGCGATCTGCGCCGGGGTGGGCAGCGGCCTGGGCGTGTTCGTCGGCGGCCGTCTCGGCCGTAAACGGCCGGAAGCGCTGCTGATGCTGTCGCTGCTGATGGCCGCCGGCGGCTGCCTGGGCGCTGCCGTCAACTACACCAAGCTGACCTCGCTGCTCGCGGCCCTGCTGGTCACCATGGCCAGCTCGACCGGCAAGCTCGGGCTGGACGCCATCATCCAGCGGGACGTCGCCGAGGACACCCGCAACTCGGCGTTCGCCCGCTCGGAGACCGCGATGCAGCTCGCCTGGGTCGCCGGCGGCGCGACCGGCCTGATCGAGATGCCCGGCACGCTCGGCTTCGCCGCCGCGTCCGCGGTGGTCCTGGGCACGATGTTCGTGGAGACCCGGGCCCTGCACCGTTCCCGGGCCGCGGCCCGGGAACGTCACAATGTCCCGTACGCCCCGGCAGCCCCGCACGGCCCGCACGCCGCCGCAGCCCCGTACGGCCCGGCCACCCCGTCCATGGCCCACTTCGACCCGGGGGCGCCCACCCAGCCGCAGGCCCCGCCCCTCGCGCAGCCCCTGCCACCAACCCTGCCGCAGCACCCGG
>NZ_CAKKTL010000041.1:28158-30891 GCF_920664355.1 Protofrankia sp. CiP1_Cm_nod2 | reverse complement strand
CCCTGCCGCAGCACCCGGCCCTGCCACGAGCCCTGCCACAGCACCCGACGTTGCCACCGACCCTGCCGCAGGCCCCGGCCGTGCCGCGCCCACCCGCCGCGCCCGACGCCCCCACCGTGCCGCGGTCACCCGTCCGGCGCTGGTGGGAGCGCGGTTCCAGCCGGTCGGAATAATCCCGAAAGGTGATCAGGCGATACCGGCGGCCGGGAGCGCCGGCGGCTCATGGCCGAGGCCGGGCCGCTGAGCAGGCGGGTTGAGACCGACAACCCACCCGGAGGATCGCGAGCAGGCCGGCGTCCGACCGTCGGGAACGGTAACCTCCGATCGTGTCCGCATCTCGGCTACTTTTCCGCACCCGGCGGCGACGCCCCGTCGTGCTCGGCCTCCTCGGCGCGCTGGTCCTGGTGCTCACCGGCTGCGACAAGCCGACCCCGCTGGTGACGCTGCAGTCCGGCGACAACTTCGTGCAGGCGCACGCCGCCCAGTACGACCGCGACGGCACAGTGATCAAAAACGACAAGTACCAGGCGCCGGTCCTGCACGCCGTCCCCGGGTCGGTCGTCAACATCGACGTCGCGAAGTCGATCGCCGACAAGGGATATTTCCTGGCGTCCAACGACACCCGGATCACCGACGTCATCACCGAGCCCCACTACCGGCTGTCCGTGCCGGACGGGCGCGGCGAGGTGAACCTGACCGTCTTCCAGGCCCCGCACACCGGCTCCGAGCAGGCCTCCGGAAGCTGGCCGTTCCGGCTCGTCGTCCAGCCGTAGCCCGATGAGCCCCAGTCCTGTCAGCCTCGCCCGCACCGGCCCGGGCGGCGGCACGGCACGTCCCGACGGCACAGGCCCGGCCGTGGCACGCCCGGTCCGCGACCATCCGTCGACCGCCCCGCAGGCGGCCGCGTGAGCCGCATACTGCTCGTCACCGCGATGGCAGCCGAGGCGGACGCCGTCTGCGCCGGAATGATGGGGCCATGGCGGCCCCGGCCCACCATCGGCACGGGTAGCGGCCCCGCCGCTGCCGCCGGTGCGGGCAGGCTGTCGCGCGGTTCGCCGCCGTCGTGGGACCGCCAGCTCCTGACCGCCGTGCGGATCGGCCCCTACCTGGGACGCCGCTCCGGCCCGGTGACCGTCCTCGCCGCCGGTGCCGCCGGCCCCGCCGCGGCCGCCGGCACCGCCACCGCGCTCGCCACCGCCCAGGCCACGGGGGAGCCGTTCGACCTGGTCGTCTCCTTCGGGATCGCGGGCGGTTTCGCCGGCCGCGCGGACATCGGCGACCTGGTCGTCGCGGACGAACTGATCGCCGCGGACCTCGGCGCGGAATCCGGCGTCGACGCCCCGCCCGGCGAACCGGGACAGCCACCCGCGCCGGCGTCCGGCGACTTCCTCACCCTGGAACAGCTCGGGCTCGGAGCCTCCACGCTGACCCCCCGCGAGGAGATCAGCCAGGCCCTCACCAGCGTCCTCGCCGGCACCGGGCGCCCGGTGCGGACCGGACCGGTGCTGACCGTCTCGACGATCACCGGAACCGAGCGGCGGGCCGCGGCCCTGGCGCTGCGTTTCGGCCCGGCCGCCGAGGCGATGGAGGGGTACGCGGTCGCGGTCGCGACGGCGGTGTACGGCACGCCCTTCGCCGAGATCCGCGCGATCAGTAACGCGGTCGGGCGCCGTGACCGGGCCAGCTGGGACGTGCCGGGTGCCCTGGCCGGGCTGAGCGCCGCGGCGGCTGCCCTCACCGCCGGCATCGACACCCTCACCGCGGCCCTGCGCGCCACCGGCTCCGGCTCCGGCGGCCCGGCCAGACCAGCCGGCCCTGCCAGACCAGCCGGGCTGGTCAGACCTGCCGGGCCCGCGGGAGCGACAGGACCAGCCCCGGGCGGCACGTCGTGACCGGCAGCGGGACCGACACCGGGACCGGCACGTCGACGATCCCGACGGTGATCCCGACGTCGCCACCGTCCCTGCCGGTCCCGCTGTCGTTGGCGATCTCTCCGTGCCCGAACGACACGTTCGCCTTCCACGCGCTCACGCACGGGCTGGTCGGGGACGGCACCCCGGTCACGGTGACCTTCGCCGACATCGACGTGCTCAACAGCCGCGCCGCCGACGCCCTCGATGACGTCGTCAAGGTCTCCTACGCGGCCCTGCCCTGGCTGCTGGGCTCCTACCAGCTGCTGTCGGCCGGCAGCGCGCTCGGACGCGGCTGCGGGCCGCTCGTGCTGACCGCCGGCCAGGCCGGCCTGCGTGGCGCCCGCGTCGCGATCCCTGGCATGCGCACCACCGCCTACCTGCTGTTCCGCCTGTGGGCGCAGGGACGCGGGGTGAGCGAGATCGACGTCCTCTCCTTTGAGAAGATCATGCCGGCGGTGCGGGACGGGCGGTACGACGCCGGCCTGGTGATCCACGAATCCCGGTTCACCTATCCGTCCTTCGGCCTGACCGCCATCGCCGACCTCGGCGACTGGTGGGAGTCCGAGACCGGCCTGCCGATCCCGCTCGGGGCCGTCCTGGGGCGTCGTCACCTCGACGGCGCCGCGCTGTCGGCGGTGGTACGGGCGAGCGTGGCCGCCGCGTTCGCCGACCCGGAGGCGTCGCGCTCCTACGTCCTCGACCACGCTCAGGAGATGGACCCGGACGTGGCGGACGCCCACATCGGTCTGTACGTCAACGACTACACCCTGCAACTCGGCGACGAGGGTTACGCGGCGGCCGAGGCCCTGCTGGGCCGCGC
>NZ_CAKKTL010000041.1:27254-27896 GCF_920664355.1 Protofrankia sp. CiP1_Cm_nod2 | reverse complement strand
CCAACTCGTCGGCGACCGCGTGGACGACCTTCGCCACCTTCTGGGCCGTGCGCCGGTCCGGATAGCGCCCCCGCCGCAACGAGCCCTGCACCTCGTCCAACAGTTTGATCATGTCTTCGACCATGCTGTGGAGCTCGTCCGGGCTGCGCCGCGCCGCCTGCGCGGCGGCCTTCGTCACCGACGGTGGAGCCGCGAGCAGCCGCACCGACAACGCCTGGTCGCCACGGCGGCTCGTGGCAACCCCGAACTCGACCCGGTCACCGGGCTTGAGCCCGTCCACACCGGGTGGGAGCGCGGCCTTGTGGACGAAAACATCACCGCCGTCGTCACGGCTGAGAAAGCCAAAGCCCTTGTCGACGTCGAACCACTTGACTCTGCCGGTGGGCACGGAAGACCTCGTTATGAGTAGCGAAGGGGGACTGCCCGGTGAGATACCGGGGTCTCAAGGCTATCCGGGGACGCGCCGACGAGTGGCCGTCCGTACTTTTTCATCACCGAGCAGTAGCACCCGAATGATGGTCACCCGGCTCTCCTGCAAGCCGGGCCAGCCAGGCCTCCCGGTCGGCCTCCCCGATCCAACGGCCTCCCGAACATGACAGACATGATCGCTCCACTTCTGGCCCACCACCCGGGCCGGCCGCC
>NZ_CAKKTL010000041.1:24864-26809 GCF_920664355.1 Protofrankia sp. CiP1_Cm_nod2 | reverse complement strand
GGCCAGGGGGGCCGCGGGATCCGTAGGCTGGTACGTGTGGACGATCCAGCGGCCCGTGAGCCAGAGCCCGCTGAGCCCTCGGGGCGCTGGCGGCGGACGGATTTCTTCGTCCGGGCCGCGGTCGTGTCGTTCGCGATCGGCCTCGTCGCCACCGCGGCCATCATCATCCCGTTCTTCTTCGGGGTCACCGAGCGTCCCACCTGGCTCAACGCGGTCGCGGCCGGCGGGCTGACCATCGGCTTCGCCCTCGCCCTGACCGGGATAGCCCTGGCCGTGCTCTCCCCTGCCCCCGTGGACGAGGCCGAACCGGTCGACGCCGAGGGAAACCCGGTCTGACCGGCCGTCCCCCGGCCATCCTCATCGTCCGGCGTCCCTCATCGTCCGGCGCCGCTCACCGGCCGGCGCCGCTCACCGGCCGGCGCCGTTGTCCCCGGACGTTCGCGCCACGGCCGGCAGCAGCTCGTTCATGGAGCCCGACCGGAACCCACGGGGGTCGACCTCCACCCGCTCGAAGCCCTCGACGACGGCCAGCAGGTCCGGGCGCGCGGCCAGCGCCACCGCCTGGCCGGCGTCCACCTCGACCATCGCCACGTCGCCGAGGTCGCGTACCCGCAGGTCCCGGATGGCGAGCCCGGCGGCGGCCAGCGCCGCCCGCAGCCCGGCCTCCGCGCGCTCGACCCGGGCCAGCCGGGCCGGTGACACCTCGATGCCGTAGGCGATCCGGCTGGCCAGGCAGGCCGCGGCCGGCTTGTCCCAGGTCGACAGGCCCCACCGCCGGGACGCCTCCCGGATCTGCGCCTTGGTCAGGCCGGCGTCCAGCAGCGGGGTACGCGCCCCCCGCTGGGCCGCCGCCCGGATACCCGGGCGGAACCCGGCCACGGCGTCGTCGGCGTTCGTCCCGGTCACCACATGGGCGAGGCCGAGGGAGTCCGCGAGCGGCCGCAGCGTCTCGGTGAGCTCCGCCTTGCAGAAGTAGCACCGGTCCGGCCCGTTGGCCCGGTAGCCCTCGCGTCCCATCTCGTTCGTGGCCGGGGTGAGATGACGGACGCCGAGCCGGGCGGCGAAACCGGCGGCGGCGGCGAGCTCGACGGCCGGCAGGGACGCCGAGCTCGCCGTGGCCGCCACCACCCGGTCGGCGCCGAGCGCCCGGACCGCCGCCGCCAGCAGGAACGCCGAGTCCGCACCGCCGGAGAAGGCCACCAGCACCGAGCCGAGCCCGGCCAGCCGCGCGGCCAGGTCGTCGAGCCGGCCGGGCAGCAGATGGGACGACAGCCAGCCGCCGAACGCGGCCAGGCCGGGCAGGACGACGTCGGCCCCGGCGGCGGCCAGCTCGTCCGCCGGGCACGGGCCGGTGGCCACCGCGACGGCCAGCGCCCCGGCCGCGTGCGCGCCGACGACGTCACCGACATGGTCACCCACGTAGATCGTGACATCGTGGTCGAGCATGGCCCCGGCCTTCGTCTCGGCGAACCGCCAGCCCTCGACCACGTCCACCGCGATGCCGATGTGGGTGAGGCTCGCCCGCGCGAGCGGCTCGCTCTTGGCGGTGACGACGACCACCTGCCCACCGTGGCGACGCACCTGGGCGACCGCGTCGGCGGCTCCCGGCATCGGCAGCGACACCGGCAGCGCGTGGACGGCGTACAGCTCGCGGTAGCGGGCCACCATCTCCGCCACCCGCTCGGGCGGGAACCAGCGGGCGATCTCCTCCTCCAGCGGCGGCCCGAGGCGGGCGGCGGCCGCCGCGCCGTCGATCGCCACCCCCGTCTCGGCGGCCAGCGCGGCGAAGGTGGCCACCACGCCACGCCGAGGGTCCAGCAACGTCATGTCCAGGTCGAATCCGATGACCGGCCCGGCCACCGGAGCGACTGCCGACGCAACGCCGGCCGCCCGGCCGGACCAGACCCCCACCGCCCCAGCCACCCCCGGCACCCCAGCCGCCTCC
>NZ_CAKKTL010000041.1:20107-24290 GCF_920664355.1 Protofrankia sp. CiP1_Cm_nod2 | reverse complement strand
GGCGCCCCGGCGGCCCTCGGCGTCCCGGCCCCCTCAGACGTCCCAGGCACCCCCGGCGGCCCGGCTGCTCCCGATGCGGACTGCCTCGGCACGGATGCGGACTGCCCTGACACGGATGTAGACACCCCTCGAGGGTAGTTACCACCCCCGCCCCACCCGCCCCGCCGCCGATCCCCCGCCCTTCCCCCAAGCGTTGAATCATGCGAACGAGGGGACAAATGGCTGCCACAGCAGCCACTTGTCTACTCACTCTCTTTGATCAAGGCGGGGTGCACGGCCGTCTGGTGGGGGTTTGGGATGGGCTGGTGGTCAGCCGGCGGTGCCGGCCGGGCTCGGTCCGGCGCGGCGCACCGATACAGTCTTCAGACGTGGCCAGGGTCGTTGTGGACGTGATGCTGAAACCGGAGATCCTCGACCCGCAGGGGCAGGCGATACTCACCGCGCTGCCACGCCTGGGCGTGTCCGGCATCGCCGGGGTACGCCAGGGCAAGCGTTTCGAGCTGGAGGTGGACGGCGACGCCGACGCCGACGTCCTCGCCCGGATCGACCAGCTCGCCGCCTCCCTGCTCGCCAACCCGGTGATCGAGGACTACGTCGTACGGGTGGAGACGCCGCAGCCAGCGCGGACCGCCCCCACCGGAACCACCCCGGCCAGCGCCGAACCCACCGCCTGAGACGCGTCCGGGCGGCAGGCGCGTTCGAGGAGCCCTCGAGGACGACCACGCACTGGTCGCCGCCCCGTCAGACGGACCAGCAGCGCCACCGAGCGAAGCCGTGACGCGGAGAACGTGGGATGAGGGGACGAGAACCACGCCACCGCTCCGCTCGCGCACTCCTCCGCCTGCCCGACGAGAGCACGGTGACGGGGCGTGGGCGGGTCAGGCCGTGGGGTCGGCCGGGGAGAGGAACATGACTCGGCGTCCGCACGAGTCACAGACAGCTACCCGCGCATACGGTTCGTCGTCCCCGGGGACAAGGTGCGCCAACGGCACGATCCCGCCGCACCACGGGCAGGTGAGCCAGGGCCCGTCCGCTCCGCATCCTGATGATTCGACATCGAGCGATTCCACGGTAATCACGGTCCCACCACACGCGTGGCCGCCGCGGGCGAAAAAGCGCCCTCGTGACCACAGCCGGCCGGCCGAGGGACCAAAGACGGAATGGTCATGCCTCTCCCGCACCGCCGGCAGGCCCAAATCCCCGGGATCATGTCCCACGCAATGTTCACCGGCCGCCTGAGCGGCGATGGCCACCCGCACGATAGCCGCCCGCACGATGGCCGCCCGCACGATGGCCGCCTGTCCGGTAGTCGTCTGTCCGGTAGGCAACGTCGCGGGATACCGGGCAGATGGCAGGATGGCCGCGTGGGCTCGGATCAGATACCTTCGGTCACAGTAGATCAACTTCCGGCGACGGTCACACCGGGCGTCGGGCCGCTGCTCCTCGACGTCCGGGAGGCGGAGGAGTGGGACGCGGGGCATGTCGCCGGCGCGGTCCACATCCCCATGGGTGAACTCCTCGAGCGTATAGACGAGGTGCCACGCGACCGGGACGTGGTGGTGGTCTGCCGCTCCGGGCAGCGTTCGGCCGCGGTCACGGCCTACCTGCACCGCGCCGGCTGGCAGGCCCGCAACCTGGACGGCGGGATGATCGCCTGGGATGCCGCGGGCCGTCCGATGGCGAACAACGCGCCGCATCCGCCAGCCGTGATCTGACGGTACCGGCCGGCTCCCCACGACCGTTCGCGGTCACCATCGGTCATGGTCCGGCCGGTGCCCGCATCCATCAGCGGACGCGTCCGCGGGACACCCGTCCACAACCGGTGCCATGACACCGCATGGACGCCGGACAGCGGGAAACTGGCGTTATGACCCTCGCCGTGCCCTCCGCGTCAGCGCCGTGCTCCCAGCCGCCGGCGGAGCACGACCGACACCGCGCGGACGGAGGCCTCCCGGAGCAAGGCCCCGCGGAGCGGAGCCCCACGGAGCAAGGCCATACAGAACCAGGCCATACAGAACCAAGGCATAGCGCGGACCAGGGAGCAGGGCGGCGCCGGGGGCGGGGCGGCACCTCGGGTGCCGGCGTCACGGCCCGCGCGAACGCGGCACACAGCGCCACGGCCGGCGGAGACGCGGTCCGAGACAACACGGTCCGCGGCACCGCACCCAGCAGCACGGCGGTCCGCGGCGTTCCCGCCGACGGCCGGGCGCGGGTCCTGCCGACGGCTGTCGCGCTCTGCCTCAGCGTGTTTCTCGCCCTGACCGGCTGCGGGACGCTCGACGACACGGGATCCCCCACGGGCACCGGCGGGACGGCCGGGGCGGGCGGGCGCGGCCAGGTCGTCACCGTCGGGACCGCCGTTGCCACCCTCCAGTCGGTCCCGGTGCACCCGGCCACAACATCACCGCCATACCGGCGGGACGAGTTCGGCTCCGCCTGGTCGGACGTTGACAACAACGGCTGCGACACGCGCAACGACATCCTGCACCGCGACCTGACGCTGGTGACCGTGGGACGGAACTTGTGCATCGTGCTGACCGGCGAGCTGAGGGATCCGTACACCAACCGGATCGTCCGCTTCGACCGTTCACGGTCCGCGAGTGCCATCCAGATCGACCATGTGGTGGCGCTGGCGGACGCCTGGCGGACCGGGGCCGCCTTCTGGTCGCCGGACAAGCGGCTGGCGTTCGCCAACGACCCGGAGAACCTGCTCGCCGTCAACGGCCCGACGAACCAGGAGAAAAGCGACGACGACGCCGCGCGGTGGCTGCCCCCGAACCGGGGGTACCGCTGCCGGTACGTGGCCCGACAGATCGGAGTGAAGGCCCGCTACGGCCTGTGGATGGAGATGGCCGAGCGAGAAGCAATGATCAAAATTCTGAGCGGCTGCCCGGAGCAGCCCGTACTCGGTGCCGCGCGGACCCGCTGACGGCCGCCCAGCGCCGTCAGCCCGCCAGCCGGCCAGCCCGTTGCCACCCACCAGAGCGCCGGTCAAGCAGCGCGGATCCCATCCACGACCACCCGCACAGGACATGATCCAGGCGAGTTTGTCGTTGTGTACGCTTTTTGTCCGCAAAAGCGTACACAACGACAAACTCGCGCCGATCTTCTCCGGTGGCTGGCGTCAATCGAAGCGTGCCACCGTGCGGGAGGATACTTATAGTTACCTGATCGGCGCCCTAGGCCCACCGGGTGGGTCTTCAGCCGTGCGAACCGGCGTCCGGACGACCAGGTAACACAAGCGCAACACAACCGAGCATGCCGAGCATGCGGTGGGCGTGACCCGGCTGGCAGCGATCGATTCCCGGCCGGAGGCGGCCGCCCCGGCTGGTCATGACCGTCCACGGCCGACCGGTGGAGCCATCGCGCCCGGTAGGCGGTCGCGCATCAGATAGATGATCACTATAACGACCCAGGCGATCACGTTCACGTCACACTCGTCACATCAGGCTACCAATCAAGTACAGTTAACTTTCCTGTTACCGGAAGGGTGTTCGGTCTTTCCCCCGGATACCGATCGGCTCGACCAGGCCGGCTCGACCAGGCCGAGGCCGTCGAGACCGACACGGGTGCGACAGGACACGGGTGAGACAGACACTGGTGAGTAGGTGAGGAACCGGTGGAACCGGAGGGGGACCGCCTCGATCTGTTCGACCGGCTGCAGATCGGGATAGCGCTTGTCGGTACGGCCGATCATCTGGTGCGGCGGGTGAACACGGCCGCATGCCGGATCCTCGGCCGTGGCGAGGCGGAGCTCCTCCGCACGACCTGGGACGCCCTGATCCACCCGGACGACCGGACGCGATGGCCGGACAACGCGTCACCCTACGCCCCCGGCCCTCCCGGCGGCCACCAGGACGTGACCCGGTTCGTCCGCCCGGACGGCTCGGTGGTCCACACCCTGGTCATCATCGCGCTCCTGCGGGAGCGCCCCGACCGGGAGCCCCACTATCTCGTCCAGTTCCAGGACATCACGCAGGAAGTAACCGTCCGTCACCAACTGCGGCTGCTGCTGGAGAACGCGCCGGTGACGTTGTTCCTGCTGGACCGGATCGGACGCGTCGGGCTCGCCGAGGGCGGGGTGGACGTCGACCATCCCGGCGCCTCGCGGTCGTCGGCGTCCGAGGCCTTCGAGCCTCTCGGGGCCTTCGGCTCCTTCGGCACGTCCAACGGTTCCGACGCG
>NZ_CAKKTL010000041.1:19352-19942 GCF_920664355.1 Protofrankia sp. CiP1_Cm_nod2 | reverse complement strand
TCCAAGGACATGCCGCCGGGAGGGCCGCCGGGAGGGAGAGCGTCCGGAGGGACGGCCTTCGAGGACGTGACGATCCGGCGCATGGCCCGCCGGGCGGCGCGCTCCGGCGAACGAGTGTCAGGTGTCGTCGAGGCGGGTGGACGCTGTTACGACACCCACGCGGTGCCGCTGGCCGCCGCGGACGGCACGGTGACGTCGGTGGCGTTGGTCGCCACCGACGTCACCGAACGCGAGCAGGCACGGGCGAAGCTGCGCATCCGCGCGGCCGAACAGGCGATCGTGGCGGACCTGGCCCAGCGCTGCCTGCACAGCGCCGAGCCGCGGCCGCTGTGGCGCGCCGCCGCGCGGATGATCGCCGACCATCTGCGCGCGGACGCCGTCACCGTGCACGAGCTGCCGCCCGGGCGCACCGGGCCGTGCCTGGCCACAGCCGTCGGGACACCACCGGAAGCCGGCATCCTGGTCACGTCGGCCCTCGCGACCCGCGGCCCCCTCCACTCCGACGGCATCCCCGCCCCCGACCGGCAGGACCCGCCACGGCCCGCGGGCCCGCACAACCGGCGGGACCCCCAGGACCAGGACCAGCAGGG
>NZ_CAKKTL010000041.1:16896-18775 GCF_920664355.1 Protofrankia sp. CiP1_Cm_nod2 | reverse complement strand
GAGCCCCCAGGACCAGCAGAGCCCCCAGGACCAGCAGGGCCTCCCGGAGGAGCGGGGCCCGCACAACGGGCAGGGCCCACCGCGGCGGCGGGACGACAGCCAGGGGACGCTCTCCGGCGGACGGCCCGGCCTGGTGATCCCGATCGGCCGGCCCGACGGCCCCACCGCGATCCTCACGGTCCACCGCGGCGCGCCGCCGGCCACGCCCGGCTCCCCCCGCCCGGCTGGCATCCCCACGGCTGGCATCCCCCCAACCGCCGCCGCCCCGGACCCGCTCTCGGCCCGGCCGGCCCCGGGGCGGCAGGGAGGGCCGGCCGTGCCCGCGGCGGACGCCACCGGCACGGCCGGCTCCAGCTCCGGTGCGTTCACCGATCACGAGATCGAGTTCGTGCGGACGGCCGCGGCCGTGCTGAGCGCGGCGGCCATCCGTTACCAGGTCGAACGCGACGCCAACCACCGTGCCCTGCACGACGAGCTCACCGGGCTGGCCAACCGCACCGGGCTGTTCGAGCGGCTCGGTGCGGCCCTGAAGCAGGACCAGCCGGCGCGGGACCGGCCCGCCCGGGGCCGGCGGAAGCGGGGCCTGTCGAAGCAGGGCCGGCAGCGCCGGACCGGGCTCCTGTTCGTCGACCTCGACGGGTTCAAGGGCGTCAACGACTCACTGGGGCATCACATCGGCGACCGGCTGCTGTGCGAGGTCGCCACCCGCCTGCGGGGCGCTGTCCGGCCCGGGGACACCGTCGCTCGCCTCTCCGGCGACGAGTTCGCCGTCGTCTGCGAAAAGATCACGACGGAAACCGTCCTGTGCGCCATC
This sequence comes from Protofrankia sp. CiP1_Cm_nod2, assembly GCF_920664355.1. Taxonomy (NCBI): domain Bacteria; kingdom Bacillati; phylum Actinomycetota; class Actinomycetes; order Frankiales; family Frankiaceae; genus Protofrankia; species Protofrankia sp. CiP1_Cm_nod2. The sequence continues at coordinate 17,961 of NZ_CAKKTL010000041.1, read as the reverse complement.
GCCGAACGGGTCGTGACCGCCCTCTCCGAGCCCATGATCCTCGACGGATGTCAGGTGAGTGTCAGCGCCAGCGTCGGCGTCGCCCTGTCCGGGCCGGACATCCCCGGCCCCGGCGGCCTGCTACAGGCCGCCGACATCGCCATGTACGGCGCCAAGCACCAGGGCCGCGGCCGCTACCTGCTCTTCGAGGAGAGCATGCGGCACGCGTCCCTGGACAGGCTCACCATCGAGAACGACCTGCGCAACGCCCCTGGCACGGACGATCTCCGGTTGCACTACCAGCCCGTCGTCGGCGTCGACGGTGAGGCCGCCGGAGCCGAGGCCCTCCTGCGCTGGCAGCATCCCGAACGCGGCCTGCTGCACCCCGAGGCGTTCCTCTCCCTCGCCGAGGAGACCGGGATAGTCGTCCAGCTGGACCGGTGGGCCCTGCACACCGCCTGTCATGCCGCGGCCGCCTGGGCGGCCACCTGGATGGCGGGCCCAGCACCGGCACCCCCGCCGCGCATCGGCGTCAACGTCTCCATCCGCCAGTTCACCGACCCCGGTTTCCTGCCCGGCCTCGAGGCGCTCCTGCGGGCCACCAACGCCGATCACCGTTACCAGCTCTGCCTCGAGATCGCCGAGAGCGCCCTGGTGGACGACGATGAGACCGTCACCGCGGCCCTACAGGCCGTGCGCGCCCTCGGCGTCGCCATCTATGTCGACAACTTCGGCACCGGGCATCTGTCCCTGACCCGGCTGCGCGGCCTGCCGCTCGACGGCCTGAAGATCGACCGCCGGTTCATCGGCGGGCTGACCGACGATCCCACCTCCTACGCCATCGTCGCCGCCGTCATCCAGCTGGCCCACGTCCTGGGCATGACCGCCATAGCGAACGGGGTGGAGACCCCGGAGCAGCTTGCCGCGCTCGTCGGCCTGCGCTGCGACCTCGTGCAGGGCTACTACCTCGCCCGCCCCGAAGCGCACCTGCCCGCCCGGCAGCCGGTCGCCGCCGGCCAGCCGTGACAGGCCCGCGCCCATGGCCGGCCCCGGGCCGAACCGCGGCAAGGGGCCGGCCAGGAGCCA
>NZ_CAKKTL010000041.1:14624-16742 GCF_920664355.1 Protofrankia sp. CiP1_Cm_nod2 | reverse complement strand
GGGGCATCGCCGGTGCCGGTGCTGGTGCCGGTGGTCGGAAAATCCGGTCACATCCGCTCGGGCGCGGTTATCCCGAGCAGGTCAAGGCCGGTCGCGAGGGCACGCCGGGTCAGATCGCACAGGGCGATCCGGCTGACGCGGACCGGCTCCTCGGCACGGAGAATAGGACATTTCTCGTAAAAATTCGTGAAAGCGGCCGCCAGGCCGAAGAGATAACCCGCCAGCCGGTGGAACTCGAGCGAGTCGGCAATGCCCTCGACCACATCGCCGAAGCTGAGCAGATGAATCGCGAGATGACGTTCCTCGGGCTCGTCGACCCGGATGTCGGCGGCGGCGACCGGATAGGTCAGCCCGGCCCTGCGGAACACCGAGCAGATCCTCGCGTGGGCGTACTGCAGATAGGGTGCGGTGTTGCCGTCGAAAGCCAGCATGCGGTCCAGGTCGAAGACATAGTCCTTCGACCGGTCGGTCGAGAGGTCCGCGTACTTCACGGCACCGGTCCCGATCGCCTGGGCGACCTGCGCACGGGTTTCCGCGTCCAGCGTGGGATTCTTCACGGCGATGACGTCGGCCGCCCGGGAAACGGCCTGCTCCAGCAGGGCGACGAGTTTCACGGAGTCGCCGGCCCTGGTCCGCAGCATCTTGCCGTCGGCGCCCAGGATCGACCCGTGCCCGATGTGCTCGGCCCGTACGGGCTCACGAAGCCAGCCGGCCTCCCGGGCCACCTCGTAGATCATCTCGAAATGCTGGTACTGCGGCAGCCCCACCACGTAGAGCAGCCGGGTCGCGTGCAGGTCGCGAATCCGGTGACGAATCGTCGCCAGATCGGTGGTCGCGTACCCGTAGCCGCCGTCCCGTTTGCGCACGATGAGCGGCAGGGGCTCACCATCCCGGTTCTTGAACCCTTCCGGGAAGGCGCACAGTGCGCCGTCGCTCAGCCGCAGCAGCCCCAGCTCGGCCAGCTCGTCGACGACCGGGCCCAACTGCTCGTTGTAGGAGCTCTCCCCGCGGAAGTCCGCCTCGGTGAGCAGCACGCCGAGCTGGGAGTAGACGGTCAGGAAGTACGTCTTCGACTCGCCGACCAGGACGTGCCAGAGCCGGCGTGTCGTCGGGTCGCCGGCCTGGAGCTGGACGACCCGTAGCCGGGAACGTTCCTTGAACGCCTCGTCCGCGTCGAACTTCACCCGGGCGGCCTTGTAGAAGGCGTTGAGGTCGCCGACGGAGAGCTCGTGGGCGGCCTCGGACTCGCCGACGTCGAGCAGATGCTCGACCAGCATGCCGAACGGCGTGCCCCAGTCCCCGATGTGGTTCTGCCGGACGACCTGATGGCCCAGCCAGCCCAGCAGCCGCACCGCGGCGTCCCCGATGATCGTCGACCGGAGATGGCCGACGTGCATCTCCTTGGCGGCGTTCGGCCCGGAGTAGTCGACGACGACCACCTCGGGCTCGGGCACCGGCGCGACGCCCAGCCGCTCGTCGTCGAGCATCTCCCCGAGCAGGCGCTCCAGCGCGGACGCGGCCAGGTGCAGGTTGATGAACCCCGGCCCCGCCACCTCGACCGTCTCGCACAGGTCGTCGAGCTCGGCGGTCCTGACCACCTCGGCGGCGATGTCACGCGGGCTGCGACGAAGGCGGCGAGCCAGCGAGAGGGCCGCGTCCGCCTGATAGTCCGCCCGCTGCGACCGCCGGATGGCGGGATCGACCTGTTCGCCGGCAGCCTCTTCGCCGGCAACGGCCGTGAAGGCCGCGCCCAACCGCTCGTCGAGAAGACGTTCCAGGCTCGTCACCCCCGTGAATCTACCGACTCGCCAACCGGCCCGGACCGCTGTGCACTGCCACGCCCGCCGATCCGCGCCACGTGCCCGCCGGTCGGGTTGGCGATGCCCACTTCGAGGAGGCTCGACTTCGAGGAGCTCGAGCGCTCCCGGGCGCGGATCTCACACCACACTCTCGGCGGGGATGCGGTGGGCGTGTGCGTGCTCGGACCGGTGGGCGCGGTCATCACCGAGATCGACAGGCCATCGAGCAGGGCCTGGGAGCGCCAGCCGCAGAATGCGCTTCCACACGCTGGACGTCTGCCGCGGCAACGAGCCGGTGTTGTAGGGAATGCCGAAACGT
>NZ_CAKKTL010000041.1:0-14259 GCF_920664355.1 Protofrankia sp. CiP1_Cm_nod2 | reverse complement strand
GCGCACAGGGCGCGTACCTCCGGCGCGATCTGGGCGTACCGGTTGCTGGGCAGGTCGGGAAAAAGGTGGTGTTCGATCTGAAAACTCAGGTTCCCGGTCAGGATGTGGAACAACGCGGAGCCCTCGATGTTGGCCGAGCCCAACATCTGCCGCAGGTACCACTCGCCGCGGGTCTCCCCCTCGATCTGCTCCTCGGTGAAAACCTCGGCTCCTTCCGGGAAATGACCACAGAATATGATCATATGAGCCCAGACGTTGCGGATGGTGTTGGCGGTGAGGTTACCGAACAGAACGGGCAGGAAAGCCGGGCCGGCGAGCAGCGGGAAGGCCACGTAGTCCTTGAGCACCTGACGTCCTCCCTTCCGCAGCGCTGTCGACAGCTGGGTCAGGGTCTCGGCCCAGTTCTTCTCGCCCCGCCAGGCGCGTTCGAGCTCGGAGTCGTAGATCGCTATTCCCCACTCGAAGACCACTGCAAGCATCAGGTTGTACAGCGGCTGGGCGAGATAGAGGGGATGCCAGGGCTGCTCTGGGTGGACCCGCAGCGCGCTGTAGCCAATGTCCCGGTCCTTGCCGAGAACGTTCGTGTAGGTGTGGTGCACATAGTTGTGGGAATGTTTCCACTGCTCGGCGGAAGACCCGGAGTCCCACTCCCAGACGGTGGAGTGGATCTCAGGGTCGCGCATCCAGTCCCACTGCCCGTGCAGAACGTTGTGCCCGATCTCCATGTTCTCCAGGATCTTGGCGGTGGCCAGCATCGCAGTGCCCGCCAGCCACGCCGGGGGCAGCAGGGAGGCGAACATGACCGCCCGTCCCCCCGCCTCCAGGCTCCGCTGAACGGTAATCACCCGGCGGATGTAGCGGGCGTCGCCCTCCCCCAGACTCGCCAGGATCTCCTCGCGGAGCCGGTCGAGCGCACGACCGAACTCCTCGACATCCACAGCGGTGAGCTGTGTCGTGCCTGCCATACTCATCCCTCCTACAGATCGATCTCGATGTCGCCGGCCGTGGCCGACACGCACGTCTGGATATGATCATCCGTGTCGCCGTGTTCCCGGCCGGTGCGCAGGTCCCGCACCCGGCCGGACAGGAGCCGTGCCACACAGCTACGACAGACGCCCGTACGGCAGCCACTGGGCATGAGGACACCGGCGCTCTCCCCCACCACCAACAGCGGGGCGTCGCCGTCGGCGTCCACCTCCCGACCGCTCCTGGCGAACCGGACCCGGCCCCCGGCACCACCCTCCGAAGCCGTGACAGGGCGGAAACGCTCCACCCGCAACCGGTCGGCGATCCCCGCCCGGCGCCACCGGGCCTCGGCGTCCGCGAGCAGCCCCGGAGGTCCGCAGGCCCAGGCCGCCCGTTCGGCCCAGTCGGGGCAGACCGTGGCCAGCTCGGTCATGGTGAGCCGTCCCGCCCGGGTCCGGGTGTGCCGTTCGTGCAGCCGCAGGCCCGGGAAGCGGCGGGCCAGCTCCCGTAGCTCTTCACCGAAGATGACGGCGTCCCGTGTCGGAGCCGAGTGCACGAGAACCACGTCCGGCATCTCGTCGCCGAGCGCAAGTCCGCGCAGTATCGACATGACCGGTGTGATACCGCTGCCGGCCGTCACGAACAGCAACCGCTCCGGCAAGGCCCGGGGCAGCACGAACTGCCCCTGGGGATGTTCCAGGCGAACGATCGCACCGGGTCGGATCCGCTCGACGAGGTAGGGGGACAGCCGCCCGTTCACCAGGATCTTGACGGTGATCGAGAATGTGCCGCCGGGACGTCCAGGCGGTGAGGACACCGAGTAGGGACGCCATTGCCACACGCCGTCGACATCCACGCCGACCCGGACGTACTGGCCCGCACGATGTTCCTTCCAGCCCGCGCCAGGGCGGATCACGATGGTCGCGGCGTCGGCGGTCTCCGGCCGGAGGGCTTCGACCCGCCCGCGTAGCCTCCGGTGGGACCAGAGCGGATCGATCAGGCCCAGATAGTCGTCAGGTAGAAGGGGCGTCGTCAACGAGGTCGCAGCCTCGCGCAGGAACCTCCCGACTGCCACCGTGTGCTTCCTCCCGGTTGTCGGAGGTCGGGAATGGTGCGGGCGCTGCCCGGTGCACGGCCAGAGAAACGGATCTTCCCGACCGGGACCTCATCCGACAGCGGACAAGCTGGCTATTACTCATGGTAGAAAGTTCAATCACTTCAAGCAACATGGATCTTGCTTATCATGGCCACCGGCGAGACCGAGGAGTGCGGATGGATGCATTCCGCAAGAATTCATTCCATTTATTTCTATATCGGGATCGGCCGGCCCGTGCCCATGCCGCGCATCCGCGGGAGTGAGCCGGCCGTATTGCCGTACGGTGGTGGAATGGGCGGCAAACAACTGTGGACGACCGGGGACATCGCCCAGAGGCTGGGCATCTCCGTGCAACGGGCCCGGCTCCTCTCCCGTCGACCGGACTTTCCCGATCCCGTCCAGGAAGTCCCCCACTTCAGCCTGTGGCGTGCCTGCGACGTGGAGTCCTGGCTCGTGAACGGCGCGGCCGACGGCGAAACGTAGTCGGCGTTGGTGTGCCACCGGCCGGCCCCCACCCGCTCCCAGGGGAATTCCTTCCGCATGACGGATCCGCGATCCGCCGCGTCCGCGTCGTAACCGGGGACGCGCGCCGTGCCGGACGACCGGCGAGCGGGCCTACGCCGGTCCCGAACTCGTCGATCTCACACGGACCCGTGACGAATTCATCCGGACGTCCAGGTAGACGACGGACACGGCGGATGCCGGAGGGTGGAGTGGACAGTGCTGGTCGATGTCGCCTACGGGCTGCTGGGCGCGGGAATGATTATCTTCGCAGCCCTGGCCGCGCAGAGGGTCGGCCTGCCGGCGCCGGTCCTGCTCGTCGCCGCCAGCATCCTGTACGCCCTGCTGCCCGGTCCGAACATCGCACTGGACTCCGAGGTCGTCCTCGTCCTGGTCCTGCCGCCGCTGCTGTACTCCGCGGCACTGAACTCGAGCCTGACGGGGATCCGCGCGAACCTCCGGACCGTGATCTCACTGTCCGTCCTGTTGATCATAGCGACCGCTCTTCTCACGGGCTACCTGCTGGCAGTGGTCGTGCCCGGTCTGTCATTCGCGGCCGCCTGCGCTCTCGGCGCCGCGCTGGCTCCGATGGACCCGGTCTCGGCGCTGTCCATCGGACGGCGGGTGGGCCTGCCCGAACGGCTGCGTACCGTGATCGAAGGGGAGAGCCTCCTCAACGACGCGACGGCTCTGACCGTGTACACGGTGGCGGTGGCCTCGCTGGTCGGCGGGGGTTTCGACGTGCCGTCCGCGGTGGGACGGTTCGTCCTGGCCCTCGCCGGGGGGATCACATTCGGCCTCGCCGTCGCCTGGATCGTCGGGCTGGTCCGTCGCCGGCTGGAGGAACCGGTGGTGGAGACCACCCTTTCGCTGGCAACCCCGTTCCTGGCCTACCTGCCGGCGGAGGCCGCCCACAGCTCCGGCGTCCTCGCCGCGGTGGTCGCGGGCCTGGTCCTGGGCCACCGGTCACGGCGGCTGCAGTCCGGGCCCGCGCGCCTGCACGCCGTGGCCGTCTGGCACCTCGTCGACCTCCTGCTGGAGGGATTCGTCTTCCTCCTCATCGGCCAGCAGCTGCCGGCCGTCCTCCACAACATCCAGAAGTATCCGGTCAGCACGGTGATCGCCGCGACGACGGTCACGACCGCCTCGATCGTGCTGCTACGCCCCCTGTGGCTGCTGCTGCCCACCCTGCTGCCCGTGCGGCTGCGGATCCTCTCGCCGCACCCGAACCTCACCGGCCGTGAACTGACCGCTCTGTCCTGGACGGGCATGCGCGGAGTGATCTCCCTCGCCGCCGTCTTCGCGCTGCCACCGTCCGCCGGCAGCGTCCCCTTCCCGCAGCACGACCTGCTGCTGTTCTGCGCGTACGTCACGGTGCTGGTCACACTCGTCGGTCAGGGACTCACCTTCGGGCCGCTGCTGCGGTGGCTGGGGGTACGACCCGACCTGGACGAGGACCAGCGCCTGCGCGCACGGGCACGGATCGCGGCGGCGGACGCGGGGCTGCGAGCGCTGGAGTCGCTCCAGAACCGCGAGTCGGTCCCCGAGGACATCGTCGAACGGCTGCGGAACATCGCGGACATCCGCAGGAGACGGAGCGAGGACATCCTCGCGGCGCTGGCTGTGGACACCACGGCCAGCCTCGCAGCCGAGAGCGCCAGCGCCGTGTTCGGTCACGTCCGCAGAACCATGATCGAGGCGGAGCGGGACGAACTGCTGCTCTGGCGGGACACCGGGAACCTGCCCGACAGCAGCCTCCGGCTGCTAGAGAACGAACTCGATCGTGAGGAGGGGGCGCTGCAGCAGACCGGTGACGAACTGGTCGGGCCGAATGTGCGCCGCCATCATCGTGTTCGCCCGCACGCTCTGCTCGGCGAGATCCCCACCGCCACGGCGGACGTTGCGCAGGCTGCCCACCAGCAGGGTCGCCAGCAGCGCCGCCGCCAGCTCGTGTCCCATCGCGTCGGTGAGTGACACATACAGCTGGGAACGCCCGAAGCTGTAGTCGAAGGTGTCCCCGGCCACGGATCCCGCGGGCTCCACCCAGCCGGCCACCGTCGCCTGCGCACCCTCACAGGTGAACGACTCCGGCAGCAACCGCCGTTGGATCTCCGCCGCCAGCCCGAGCGGGACGGAACGCTGGCCCCACTCGAACAGATCCGTGTACCGCCGGTTCGTGATCACGATGTAGGCCAGGGCATGCCCCGTGGCGGCGACGGTCTCGACAGCATCCTCGGTGGCACCGGCAGGCAGGTGTGCCTCGAGCACCCCGATCGCCTCACCGCGGGCCGTGACCGGCACATACACACTCGTCCGGGCCGAGGACCGGTACACCCGCATCCGCTGTGTCCGCAACACCCGCCCGTGGACGGTGTCGTCCACCGACACCCGTTCCATCGTGTTTCCGCCCGCCCCGTCCCCATCGGGAAACCGCACCAGATAACCGCCCGCATAGTCCGCGATCAGGAAGGAGACCCCAAACGCGCCGATCATCCGGGCCAGCTCACCCGCCACCGCGTGCACCGCGTCGGCGGGAGCGGCGCGTTCCACCGCCGTCAGCAGCTCCCGTAAATCGGCCGTTCCAGAAGGTGCCACTCCCCTCATCTTAGTCAGCGCCACGATAACCGGCACTCCAGGCTACCGGACTCTTACCTTCAACTTGTCACTTTGACCTCTTTCGGTCACATTTCGTGATAGGTGATGATGATCAGGGATGTTCCGGCGTGTCGTCATGGCATGAAACGACCTCCTGTTGACCGTTGCTTCCCGCCAAGGACACCATGATCAAACAGAAGGCCGCGGCGCGACAGTTCGGCCCACAACGTCCCTGCGGTCGAATACCCGAATGTGGTGGGTCGGCTCCGAGGGGAGTTCTACCGCTGCCCGGCCCGGCGGAGCGACGCGCTGTTCGAACTTGCCGATGCCGTGGGGACGCCGAACGCAACCGCGACGGTATACATGAAAGGTCTTTCAGGGACGGATGGGCAACAGCGGCTGGCTGGGGCCTTCGCCGGCGCCCGAGCACTCGATCGCGGCGGCGACGGTCGCAAGCTCGTCGTCGTCGAGCGTCAGGTCCGCCGCGCCGGCCCAGTCGGCGATCTGCGTAGGGCGGCGCGCGCCAGAACTTCGCCGTGAGGAGCTCGCGCTTGCTAGCCGGCGTCAGCGTCGACTACTACCGATCACGCTCGCCGACGCCAACCCCAACCCCAACCCCAGAACCGTGGGGGGTGCCGGGGGGCTCGGCCCCCCGGCAGACATCTCGGCCCCCGGGGAAGCCCCCCCAGGGGGCGACCAGCATGAGCCAGCTCGTGGGCGAGGGGGGAGTTGAACCCCCACGTCCGTCAGGACACACGGACCTGAACCGTGCGCGTCTGCCATTCCGCCACTCGCCCGAGTGCGACTATCACGCTATCACGCGATCCGAGCCGCCCGAGACGTGGGCGGTGCTCAACCGGAAGCATACGATCTCAGTGCCGGTAGCAGGCCGGGGGAGGAGGGGAGGCCGAGATGGGCGTGCTGCAGCGCTTCGAGCGTCGCCTGGGCGGCCTCGTCGAGGGCGCCTTCGCCAAGGTCTTCAAGGGCGGTGTCGAGCCGGTCGAGATCGCAAGCGCGCTGGCTCGTGAGACCGATGACCGGCGTGCCACCAGTGCGAACCGGGTGCTCGTCCCGAACGAGTTCGCGGTCGAGCTTGCCACCAGCGACTTCGCCCGGCTCGCTCCTTATACGCGAGCGCTTTGTGACGAGCTGGCCGAGATGGTTCGGGAGCATGCCGCCGAGCAGCGGTACACGTTCGTGGGGCCGGTGGGGGTGCGGCTGGCCGAGGCTGGCGATCTCGATGTCGGGGTGTTCCGTATCCGTAGCAGTGTCGCCGCGGCCGATCCGGGCGCGGTGGCTGGCAGGCGTGCGGCGGGGCGGTCGCGGCCGATGCCGCCGGGGGCTCCTCGGCTTGTCGTCTCGACCAGGCCGGGGCCTGATGGCCGGGTCGGCGGGGAGGAGCGTGAGTACCCGCTGGACGTCGAGGTCACGGTCATCGGCCGCAGCGTGGAATGTGATATCCGTCTCAATGACACCGGGGTATCCCGCCGGCACGGCGAGGTGCGTCGGATGCCCGACGGGCAGTTCGTCTACGTTGATCATGGTTCGACCAACGGGAGCATCGTCAACGGCCGGGCCGCCAGCCAGGTGAAGCTCGCCAGCGGTGATCAGATCGAACTGGGCGCGACGATCCTGACCTTCCGGCGGGACGATCCACGGGGCGCCGACAGGGGCCGGGCCGCCGGGCGCGTCCCGGCGGGCGCGCCGGTCCCCGCGGGCGCGCCACCGGGCCCGGCGGGTGGGTATCCCCCCGCCTCGGCGCCGCCTGCTCCTTCTGGCGACCCGCGGGCACGGCCTGCCGATCCCCGCCGTGGTGACCCGCGCCAGGGTGTCCCCCCTGGTGGTTACCCGCCTGCCCCCCCGCCGGCGGATCCCTACCGGGGCGACCCGTACCGTGGTGGCGATCCCTATCGGGGTGAGCCGCGGCGTGGCGGCCCGCCCGGCGGCTACCCGCCCGCGCCGGCGGGCCCGTACCGTGACGACCCGTATCGTGATGACCCGCGTAGAGGTGGCTCCCCCGGCGGCTATCCGCCCCCGCCCGCGGAACCGCCGTACCAGGGTGGCGGACGTCCGGTCAGGGGCCAGCCCGCGGGAGGCCGGCCGGGGGATCCGTATGGTGGCGGTTCCCGCTACGACGACCCGTACGGGGAGAGGGAGGGCCAGTACCGTGGCGGCAACCCGTACGACCAGTCCGGCGGCCGGCCTCCCGGTACTCCGCCGAGCGGCTACGGCCCGGGTGCGCCTCCGGGTGCGCCCAGTCGTGGCGGCCAGCCCGGCTACGGCGACCCACGGCGCGGCGGCGACCCACGGCGCGGCGGCGACCCACGGCACGGTGTCGCGCCGGTGCGGCCGGACGACGCCGACCTGTACGAGCAGGACACCCAGCGTCCGGGCCGGGTCCCCCCTGGGGAGGGCCGGCGTCCGCAGGACCGGGATCCCTACGGTGATCGTCCCGCTGGGCCGGGGGCGGCGGATCCGAACGAGCACGCCTGGTAGGACGCCGTGAGCGGATCCCAGCCCAGCGACCTGGTCCTCCTGGTCGTGAAAATCAGCTTCCTGGCGCTGTTGTGGTTGTTCGTCCTGGCTGCCGTCCGCGCGGTGCGCGCGGACATGTTCGGGCCGACGAAACGGCAACGGCAGAACGTCCAGGGGCTGGGCCACGGAGCGGCGGCCCAGCCGGCGCCCGTGCCCGCGCACCCGGCCCGTCCGGCACCGCCGCCGGCCGGCCCGCAGAACGCGCCCGCCAGCCGGCGGGCGCGCACACCGAGCAAGCTGGTCGTCACGAAGGGACATCTCGCGGGGACGATTCTTCCGCTCGGACCGGCGCCTGTCACCATCGGACGTGCACAGGACTCGACTCTGGTGCTGGAGGACGACTTCGCATCCGCGAGACATGCAAGACTCGTCCCCCACGACGGCCAGTGGTTCGTCGAAGATCTGGGCTCGACCAACGGTACTTACCTCGACCGCACGAAAGTGACCAGTCCCATGCCGGTTCCTCTCGGCGCGCCGGTCAGGATCGGGAAAACCGTCCTGGAGCTTCACCGGTGAGCCTTAGGCTTCACTACGCCGTTCGCTCGGACGTCGGCCACGTCCGGGAAGGCAACGAAGATTCCGCCTACGCGGGCACTCGGCTACTGGCCGTGGCCGACGGAATGGGCGGCCACGCGGCCGGGGAGGTCGCCTCCTCCACCGTGATCTCCCAGCTGGCCGGCCTGGACGACGACATCACCAGCGGCGCGGTCCTGGAGGTGCTGGCCGACTCGGTGCACCAGGCCAACAACCAGTTGCGCGAGATGTCCGTCCAGGACGGGGCGCTGGAGGGCATGGGCACCACGGTCACCGCCCTGCTGCTCGCTGGGACCCATCTCGGGGTGCTGCACGTCGGCGACTCCCGGGCGTACCTGCTGCGGCACGAGGTGCTCAACCAGGTGACCCACGATCACACCCTGGTGCAGGATCTCGTCGACCAGGGCCGGATCACGGCCGAGCAGGCGGACACGCATCCCCAACGGTCGTTACTGATGCGTGCGCTCGACGGCCGCGACGTCGAGCCGGACCTGTCCATCCGGGAGGCGATCCCGGACGACCGCTATCTGCTGTGCACCGACGGGCTGTCCGGCGTTGTGACGGAAACCACCATCCGTGAGGCGCTGCTGCTGCCGACGCCGCAGGAGGCCGTCGACCGGCTGGTCGAGCTCGCGCTCAAGGGCGGCGGGCCGGACAACATCACCGTTGTCGTCGCCGACGTCGTCGAGGACGACGGCGAGGACACCAGCCCGCTCGTAGCCGGTGCCGCCGCGGAGAAGCAGGCCGTGCCGGGAGCCTTGGCCGCCCGTACCGGGCCGAACCCCCGGTACGGCGACCAGGACTCCCCGGCCGCCAGAGGCGCGCGAATCGGTCGGCACGGCCCCGCGCCGCGTGCCGAGAGCTCCGACAGCGTGGTGGACGAGGACACGCAGCCGCTCGCCCGGCGGTCGCCGCCCCGGCCGGCCTTCATCATCCTGTGCGTGGTGATCGTCCTGGCCATCGTGACCGTCTGCGGCTGGTTCTACCTGCACAACCGGTACTACGTCGGGGTCGACGGCGACCAGGTAGCGATCTTCGAGGGTGTCGAGGGGAGCATCGCCGGCTTCTCTCTGCACCGGTTCAAGGAGCCCTCCATACCGCTGAGCGATCTCAACGACGAGGGGAAGCTGCAGGTGGAGAAGGGCTACTCTGCCAGTAGTCTCAGCGAGATCCAGCGCTATGTCGCCAACCTGCGGGCCCAGTTCCCCGCCACGCACCCCGCCGACGCCAGCACAGCACCGACGGTGGCGCCGACGCCAGCGGGCAGCGACGGGGAGAAGAACGCCGGGGACGCTCAGGGCTCCCTGGGCGCTGTCACCAGCCCATCGGCACTCTGCGCCACCACTCCTGTCTCGAACTGTAACCCGGCCATCCCAGCGGCCCCGCCGGTCTCGACGCCTGGATGACGCCGACAGGATGACTGTTCTCCCTCCGCTTCGCGGCAAGGCGGTCGATCTCACGGGAACCTTCGCCCGGTTCCCGATACCGGCCGATGTCCATCTGCCGCCGTACCGTCGGCGAGAACTCTCCCTGCTGCTGTTCGCCGGCCTGCTCGCCACCGCCGCCCTGGCGGCCGTCGTGCTCGCCGTCGACGGAAAGATCACCACGTCGGTGTTCGTCTACGGCCTGGGCTTCAGCGCGCTGTGGGGGGTGGCCCACCTGGCCGTGCGCCGGTTCGCGCCGGCCGCCGACCCGGTACTGCTCCCGCTGGTCGCGGCCCTCAACGGCCTCGGCCTCGTCATGATCTACCGGCTGGACCTGGCCAAGGTGGAAGCCGCCGAGAAGGCCGGCAGAAAGATACCGTCCGGCGTCGCACCGTTACAAATGATATGGACGCTGCTCGCGCTCGTCGTCTTCGTGCTGGTGCTGGCGGTCATCCGGGACCACAAGACGCTGTCGCGCTACGCCTACACGGCGGGGCTGGTCGGCCTGGTCTTCCTGGTGCTGCCCGCGATGCCGGTGTTCGGCGCGACCATCAACGGCGCCCGGCTGTGGCTGCGGGTCGGGCCGTTCACCTTCCAGCCCAGCGAGATCTCGAAGATCATTCTTATGGTCTTCTTCGCCGGCTACCTGGTGAACAAACGCGAGGTGCTCTCGGTGGCCTCCCGGTCCTTCCTCGGGATCCACTTCCCGCGCGCCCGGGACCTCGGGCCGGTGCTCGTCGCCTGGCTCGCGAGCCTCGGCGTCCTCGTCGTCGAGAAGGACCTCGGCTCGTCCCTGCTCTTCTTCGGCATGTTCCTGGTGATCCTCTACGTCGCGACCGAACGGGCGTCCTGGGTGCTTATCGGGCTCGCCCTGTTCTCGCTCGGCGCGGTCATCTCCTACCACCTGTTCGGGCACGTCCAGGTCCGGGTGGACGGCTGGTTGCACGCGTTCGACGGCGACAACCCCACCAGCACCTCGTATCAGCTGGTGCAGGGCCTGTTCGGGTTCGCCGCCGGCGAGATCACCGGCACCGGGCTCGGGCAGGGCAGCCCACAGCGGGTCCCCTTCGCCAACACCGACTTCATCGTCGCGAGCATCGGTGAGGAACTCGGCCTCGCCGGGATCATGGCCATTCTCGTCATCTACGGGCTGGTTGTCACCCGTGGCCTGCGGGCCGCGCTCGGCGCCCGTGACCCGTTCGGCAAGATGCTCGCGACCGGCCTGGCCGCCTCGTTCGCCCTCCAGGTGTTCGTGCAGGTCGGCGGTGTCATGCGACTCATCCCGCTGACCGGCCTGACGCTGCCCTTCATCTCCTACGGAGGCTCTTCGATCGTCTCGAACGCGGCCATCATCGCGCTGCTGCTGCGGATCAGCGACTCCTACCGCCGGCCCGGCCCGGCCACCCCGGCCGCGCCGCTGTTCGACCCGAACGCCGTCGCCGACAGCCCCACCCAGGCGGTGCGGACGACGTGAACGCGCCCATCCGCAAGGTCGCCGTCGCCTGCCTGGTGCTGTTCACCGCCCTGCTGGTCAACGCCAACTGGCTACAGGCGAAGCAGGCTGGCGAACTGCGTCACGAACCGAACAACGCCCGCCAGATCACCGAACGGTTCGAACGGGAACGCGGCTGGATCGGCGTGGCCGGCGGGCAGGCGGTCGCGAGCTCGGTGCCGTCCGACGACGAGTACAAATACCAGCGGCAGTACCCGGCCGGGAAACTGTATGCCGCCGTCGCCGGCTACTACGGCCTGTACACCTCCGCCGGCCTGGAGAACTCCCAGAACGACATCCTCTCCGGGGAGGACGACCGCCTGTTCGTTTCCAAGGTTTCCGACCTGGTGACCGGACGCAAACAACGGGGTGGCAGTATCGTCACCACGCTGGTACCCCGGATCCAACAAATCGCGACCACCGCGCTCGGCAACCGTAAGGGGGCGGTCGTGGCGCTCGACCCGAAGACCGGCGAGATCCTCGCGATGGTGACCAGTCCGACATACGACCCGACACCGCTGGCCAGCCACGACGATGCCGAGGCCGGCAGAGCCGCCCGGGCACTGAACACCGACCCGGACAAGCCGCTGCTCAACCGCGCGACCCAGGAGACCTACCCGCCCGGCTCCACCTTCAAGGTGATCACCGCGGCGGCCGCGCTCAACGCCGGGCACCAGCTCGAGGAACGCATCGCCGCCCCCGACCAGCTCCGGCTGCCGCAGAGCAGGACCGTGCTGCCGAACTTCGGCGGCGAACGCTGCGGGGACGGCGACACGGACACTCTCATCCACGCTCTGACGATCTCCTGCAACACGGCGTTCGCCCAGCTCGGTATGGATCTCACCGACGACACCCTGCGCGCCCAGGCCGAGGCCTTCGGTTTCAACTCCACCATCCCCGGCTTCCCGCTGCCGCTGGTGCCCAGCGTGTACCCGCCCCAGCAGCTCGACAAGGCCCAGACCGCGCAGTCCGCCATCGGGCAGTTCGACGACCGGGTCACCCCGCTGCAGATGGCCCAGGTCGCCGCCGCCATCGGCAACAACGGGGTGATGATGCGGCCGTACATCGTCTCCGAGCTGCTCGGCCCGGACCTCAAGGCGCTCAGCCGCACCGAGCCGGAGGTCTACAAACGCCCCGTGAGCCCGGACGTCGCCGCCGCCCTGAACACGATGATGCAGAGCGTGGTCAGCAGCGGCACCGGTACCAAGGCGCGGATCCCCGGCGTCGCCGTCGCCGGCAAGACCGGCACCGCCGAGCACGGTGACAACGAGCCCCCGCACGCCTGGTTCATCGGCTTCGCGCCCGCCGCCAGCCCGAGCGTGGCCGTCGCGGTCGTGGTCGAGGACGGCGGCGGGGAGTTCGGCACCGGCGGCGCGGTCGCCGCGCCCGTGGCCCAACAGGTCATGAAGGCCGCATTGGATGTCCGGCAGTGACCGGCCCACCGCCGCCAGGCGTCCCGGGGCCGGGCCCGGGCCTGCCGGAATCAGGCGTCCCGGCACCGCGGATCCCCCCGGCACCGGGCGTCCCGGCACCAGGCGTCCCGGCCGCGGACGGGCGGGACGCGTTGCCGCCGTTCGCGGGAGCGGCCTCACCGGCCGCCGCGCAGCCTTTCGGCGCCTCGCCGAAAGGCACCGTTCTCGACGGCCGCTACCTCCTGGAAGGACGCATCGCCACCGGTGGGATGGGCGAGGTGTGGCGGGGTCTCGACCGCACCCTCGGGCGTCCCGTCGCCGTGAAGCTGCTGCGCCCGGAGTACGCCAGCGACGAGCTGTTCCTGGTCCGCTTCCGCGGCGAGGCCCGGCACGCCGCCCGGGTGTCGCATCCGGGTGTGGCGTCCGTCTACGACTACGGCGAGGTCGTCACCGATGGTGACCGCCCGACCGCCTACCTGGTGATGGAGCTGGTCGAGGGCGAGCCCCTGTCGGCGTTGCTGCACCGGGAGAAGCGCCTGTCCCCGGAGAAGACCCTGGACGTGCTCGGGCAGGCCGCGGACGCCCTGCAGGCCGCGCACACCCTTGGCGTCGTGCACCGGGACGTCAAGCCCGGCAACCTGTTGCTGCGGACCGACGGCGCGGTCAAGGTCACCGACTTCGGGATCGCGCGCGCGGTGGACGCCGCGCCGCTGACCGCCACCGGAATCATGATGGGCACCGCCTACTACGTCTCCCCCGAGCAGGCCTCCGGCCGGACGGTGACCCCGGCCAGCGACGTGTACTCCCTCGGCGTGGTGGCCTACGAGTGCCTGGCCGGCCGGCGGCCCTTCGACGACCGCAACCCGATCGTGGTCGTGATGGCGCACCAGCAGGACGACCCGCCGCCGCTGTCGCCCGACATCCCCGAGCCGGTGCGCAGCCTCGTCCAGGCGGCGATGGCCAAGGACCCGGCCCAACGGCCGTCGTCGGCCGGCTCGTTCGCCCGCACCGCCGCCACGATCCGTCGCAACCTGTGGAACGCGGACATGACCCGCCGGGCCACCAGCCCGCCGCCCGCGCCCCGGCCGGACCCCGCCGGGGATCCCACCGGACGCTGGCCCGGGCCGACGGGAGCACCCGGGCCGGCCGCGGGCGGGGCGGGGCCCAGCGGGGACCGGCCACCGTCCTGGACCCGCCGGCACACCCGGGCCGACAGCTTCTCCGAAGGGGATCAGCCGTACCGGGATGCCCGGCCGTCCTGGGACGCCGGCGCCGCCCACGACGGCCGCCAGCCCGACCAGGAACCGCCGGGGACGCCGACGGGCACGCCCCCGGCCGCCTGGGGCACGCCGCCCCGGCCGCCCGTGCCCGGCGGCGGATACCCGGCGGACGGCTACGCGGCCCCCGGGTACCGGGAGGCCGGCTATGCCGGCGCGGGCGCCGACGCCCGGACCGGCACCGGCTATGGGACCGGCACCGGCACCGGCTATGGGACCGGCCGCGAGACCGGCTACGACGCCAGCTACGACACCACGAGCCGACCGGACATCCAGCCGACGAACGTCGCCCGGCTCCAGCCGCCCGGCAACCGCGCGGCCTCCGCCCCGCCGCCGGACGCGCGGGGGGCCCTGTCTCTTATACACATCTCCGAGCCCACGAGACAAGAGGCAATCTCGTATGCCGTCTTCTGCTTGAAAAAAAAAA
>NZ_CAKKTL010000040.1:29868-31133 GCF_920664355.1 Protofrankia sp. CiP1_Cm_nod2 | reverse complement strand
ATACTGACCGGGCGGCGGCGGCCCGGGTGGATACGTGGCCGGCGGATGCTGGTCGACGGCAGGCGCGATGGCGACGACCCAGCCCACGACAGTCCAGAGTCCAGCCGAGGAGTGTGCCCCGCGGGGCGCGTTCAGGGGGTTTCGCCGCCGAGGGAGTCGGCGAGGGCGGTGAACTCGGCGAGGGCGGCCTGGAGGTCCTCGACGATCTCACGGGCGATCAGCTCGGGGGGCAGCAGGCTGTCGGCGTCGTCGAGGGCGGGGTCCTTCAGCCAGGTGATGTCGAGGTTGACCTTGTCGCGGGCGATCAGGTCGGCGTGGTCGAAGGCGCGGAAACGCTCGGACTCGACCCGCTCGTCGTGGGGCTTGCCGGGCAGGTAGGCCTCGACGAAGTCGTCGAGGTCCGCGCGGCGCAGCGGGCGCTGTTTGAGTGTGAAGTGCCTGCCGGTGCGGAAGTCGTACACCCACAGCTTCGAGGTGTTGTGGCCGCCGCCGCCGCGGGGCGGCTTCTTCTCGAAGAACAGGACGTTGGCCTTCACCCCGCCGGCGTAGAAGATGCCGGTGGGCAGGCGCAGGAGGGTGTGCAGGTCGAACTCCTCGAGCAGCCGGCGGCGGACCCTCTCCCCGGCGCCGCCCTCGAACAGCACGTTGTCGGGCAGGACGACGGCGGCCCGGCCGTTCATCGCCAGCAGCGACATGATGTGCTGGAGGAAGTTGAGCTGTTTGTTGGTGGTGGTGGCGCGGAAGTCGGCTCGCTCGTAGGAGATGTCCTCGCGTTCGGCCCGGCCGTCGGTGCCGACGACGGTGATCGCGGACTTCTTCCCGAACGGCGGGTTGGCCAGCACCAGCGAGGCGTGCCGGCGGGGCTGCTCGGCGAGCGCGTCGGAGACGGTGATCAGGGATGGGCCGTCGGCGTCACCGATGCCGTGCAGCAGCATGTTCATCGCGGCGAGCCGGGCGGTCCCGGTGACGAGTTCGGTGCCCCAGATCTTTCCCGCGCCGAGGGAGAGCCGGTCCTCGCGGGAGATGTCGTCCATGTGGTGGGTGCGGATGTAGTGGTGGGCGGCGATGAGGAAGCCGCCGGTGCCGCAGGCCGGGTCGGTGATCGTGTCGGTGGGGGTCGGCTGGGTGACGTCGACCATGGCGTCGATGAGGGCGCGGGGGGTGAAGTACTGGCCGGCGCCGGTCTTGGTGTCCTCGGCGCCCTTGGCGAGCAGGCCCTCGTAGGCGTCGCCCTTGAGGTCGGTGCCCTGGATCGTCCACTCCTC
>NZ_CAKKTL010000040.1:27598-29715 GCF_920664355.1 Protofrankia sp. CiP1_Cm_nod2 | reverse complement strand
TCGGCCGATCAGGTCGATGACGAGCCTCTCCAGCAGCGCGGGCTCGGTGATCCGGTTCTGCGCCTTGGCGAAGATCGTGCCGAGGGTGGTGCCGGCGTTCCTCGCCAGCGCCTCCAGGGTCCGCCGGTAGTGGACCTCCAGGTCGACGCCTTTGAGCCGGGCGAGCGCCTGCCAGTCGAACGCGGCCGGGACGACCGGCCGGGCCTCCTCCTCGGTGAACGGATCACTGGCGATCTCGTCGGCCATCTTGAGGAAGAGCAGGTAGGACAGCTGCTCGACGTACTCGATGGTGGACAGCCCGCTGTCCCGCAGCACGTTGCAGTAGTTCCACAGCTTCGCGACCAGCGAGCTGGTCTGCGCATGCGCCTGAGCGGGGGAAGCGGGAGTCACAGCGCAAGCTCCTGTTGAACAGCATCAGCGGGGACGGACGCCGTGGCCACGAAGCCCGACGGCCCATCGACTGTAGCCACAGCCCCACGAGGACGACGCCCAGCCCGCCTGCCCCCGCCCTTGCCACTTCGTGCACCCTGAGCCGCACGCTCAGTCCGAATCCGGTCCAGCAACGCGGACGCCGGTTCGTCAGCGGGATCCTGCGGGACAAGTTCTCCACTGAAGGCACGCTGCAACAGAGCGCTCCGCAATCTCTCCGATCGTGCCAATGCGATATCACCGGTTTTGGACAGGCGTATGGCTCCGGTTACCATCGCGTCTACGATATCAAGCGTCTTACGTTGGACGTCCAATGGAGGAATCGGCACAGGAATCCTGCTAAGAATTTCAGAGCTAAGATTATACTGGCCGGCGGACGATGCGGAGTAGTTTTCGATGGCTTTTCTCCAGGGTGGACTCTGCGTGACCATCTGGACCCACCGGGGTTCTACAAAACCCTGTGTCAGGCAAAATCTTATCAGATAGGAGGCGAAGGCGTAGGGTAGCTCATCCTCAACTACCCCTACGCGGCCGATCAGATTTTTGCTACCGTTGGTCCGCACAAAAAGAAGATCTCTGGGGGCTAGGGAGAAGCGCGTGAGGTCGAGAGTTGAGTCAACAGCATTCTTGATATCTGACAGGTCGATGGATCCACTCTGAATGTTGGGTATGCGGAGCACGGGGTAGCCGGGGGCTCCGTAGTCACATTTTGTGGAAGTTCCGTAGCCAAAACTGTGGCACAAATCCCCGAGGCTGATAATTGACCAGTTTTTCGGGGCTGTGTACCCGGGGATGCGAAAAGACGGTGAAGGCTTCCAGCGACGACTGGCCTGTGACCGAGTGGCTTCCTGGACGGAAGATTCGTTGACTGCCTCATCATCCCGAATTGGGCGGCTGAAGTATCCCGACGCGGCACGCCCATACAGCGTTGAAATAAAACGTTGAACTTTTTCCTCTACCAGTTTGAGGCTAGAAATTCCTGCGTCGAGGCGGGAGAGGTGCTCTTCGAGGGATTCGACGATGCGGTGCTGCTCCGCGAGCGGCGCTATTGGGATCTTGATGCTCTTCAGAGAGCTGCCCGAAATACCCGCCTGGCCTGCGGTCGTTTTAATGTGCTGCCGCAGTTTTTTATTTATTTCGGACCATGCCCATGCGTAGCAAACGAAGCGACTACTTATCTCTGTGGATAGTTTTACGCGTATCAATTTATCAGGGTAGGAAATCGTCGGAGTGTTATCTGGAACTCGGGCACACGCGCCAACAAGGTTTATATTTCCGTTGTATCTGGTAAAGAGAAGATCTCCGGGTTCGGTAAGTCCATCCTTTTCCTCGATTTCATCGAGGGTCATGCCTGTATAGCGAAGATCTGAGAGATCTAGCCGCATGGGGCGCACTGCGCTGATGCGAAGGATGGGAATTCCGTCTGGAGTAGCGCTGGGTCGTGAGATATAGATTCCATTTTTGACGGAGGTTGCTACTTCCCCAAGCTCAATCCATTCCCATTCCGGATGGATGGCAAACTCGCTCAAGCCAGTTCTCGATTCAGTTCGGCCAGGAGGGCGCGGGCGTTGCGGCTCGGGAAGGCGTGGGCGAAGCCGCGGCCGCCGCCACGGGCCTTGAAAGGTTCGTGTTTGAAATCGTCCGGGCTGATGCCGGCGCTGGTGGCTACCACGGTGCGGATGGAGGTC
>NZ_CAKKTL010000040.1:20861-27185 GCF_920664355.1 Protofrankia sp. CiP1_Cm_nod2 | reverse complement strand
AGCCACCAGAGCTGGTCGTCGGTGAAGGCTGCTCCGGT
The DNA here is from genome assembly GCF_920664355.1 of Protofrankia sp. CiP1_Cm_nod2. Taxonomy (NCBI): domain Bacteria; kingdom Bacillati; phylum Actinomycetota; class Actinomycetes; order Frankiales; family Frankiaceae; genus Protofrankia; species Protofrankia sp. CiP1_Cm_nod2. The sequence goes on along the minus strand of NZ_CAKKTL010000040.1, from coordinate 27,147 downwards.
CTGGTGCTGGCGGTGTAGCCAGGTGTCGAAGCGGTCCTCGACCGTTGCCCGGTACGGGCGGAGCTGTTCGTCCACGCCCAACTCATACCTGATGAGCGAGATCAGGTCGGGGATGCCCGCCTCGCGTCCGTCGGAGCGGACGGCCACACCAAGATCCTCGTAGTACGTCCAGAGTACCTGGGGTGACCAGGCGTAGTGGGGGCGGCGGATTTCCGCGTTCAGTGACCGCAGCGCCTCGTAGGCTTCCGCGGGCGCGGCCGAGCGCGGGCTGGTCAGGGCGATGGTCACCGCGGGGAGGCGGTCGCGTTCCTCCCGCAGCAGCCGGGCCCAGCGGGCGATCTGCTCGCGGGCCCGCTCCGCGCGGGGGATCTCGTGGACCCTGGTCACCTCGACGGCGGTGGTCTCGTCGATGACGTAGTCCTTGTCGCGGCGGATCTCGATGATCTGCCGGCGCAGCTCGGGGCTGCCCGTCAGCGGCGCGATCGCGTCCTCGACGAGCTGCCGGGCGGCCGCCTTGCCGCCGTCGGCCAGGGCTTCTTCCTGCCGGTCCGGGTCCACCGCCCGCACGATGGCGCCGGCGATCTCGGAGAGGGTCCGGCCGCCCGCGGCCCTGGTCAGGGCGTCGCGTTCCCCGGTGGTGAGCTGCTGGTTGAGGCGAGCCAGCCGGCCGGCCAGGATCTCGGCCTCGCTCAGGGCGATCGACTTCGTGCCGGCCCTGTCCAGCAGCTTCGCCAGCGAGACCTGCCGTTCGGTGGCGGCGGCCAGGGGCTTCGCGTCGACCAGCGGGGAGTCGGTGACGCCGACCGCGTCCACCAGGATGAAGCGGTCCTTGCGGACCGTCTCGTCCGCGTCGGGGGTGACCTCCTGGAGCTCGGTCGGGTCGATGGTGCGGGCGCCGCGTCCCTTCATCTGCTCGAACAGCACCGCGCTGCGCACGTCACGCAGGAAGATGACGCACTCCAGGGCCTTGACGTCCGTCCCGGTGGCGATCATGTCGACGGTGACGGCGACCCGCAGGCGGGGGGAGGTGCGCAGGGCGCGGATCAGCTCGTCCGGGTTCTCCCCGGCCTGCCGGCTCTTGTAGGTGATCTTCTTGGCGAAGTCGTCGCCGCGTCCGAAGATCTCCTTGACCTGGGCGAGGACGTCCTCGGCGTGGTCCTCACCGACCGCGAAGATCAGAGTCTTGGGGAGCTCGCGCCGGTTCGGCGGGAACCAGCTCCGCCAGCTGTCCCGGTAGGCGGTGAGCACCGCGCGGATCTCGTCGACGGCGACCACCGACCGGCCGATCTGGCTGGTGGTGTAGGTGAAGTCGTCGTCGAGCTCCTGATAGCGCTGCCGGCGGGTCTTCCTGTCCCGGACCCGCACGGTGGTGCCCGACTCGATCGTGGCGACGCCCTTCTCCCGCAGGTCGGTGTGTATGCGCACGACGTCGAAGTCGACGTTCACCCCGTCGGCGACCGCCTGCTGGTAGGTGTACTCCGACACCAGGTTACGGTTGAAGAAGCCAAGGGTCTGCTGGGTCGGGGTGGCGGTCAGGCCCGCCAGATGGGCGTCGAAGTAGTCCAGGACGCCGCGCCACAGGCCGTAGATGGAGCGGTGGCACTCATCCACGACGATCACGTCGAACGCCTCGACCGGGACGGCCGGGTTGTAGGCGACCTCGGCGGGCTGGTCCAGCGCGTACGGCTCGTAACCGGCCCCGCTGGCCCCGTTGGCCCCGTCGGTCTCGTCCGCGTCGTCGGTCTCGATGTCGGGGAGCTGCTCGCCGCGCAGCAGTGCGTACATCCGCTGGATCGTGCAGATGACCACCGAGGAGGTGTCCTGCAGCCCCGCCGGGCCGAGGCGGTCGATGTTGTAGAGGTCGGCGAGGCGGCGGCCGTCGTCCGGGGTGGTGAACCGGCGGAACTCGTCGTGGGCCTGGCGGCCCAGGTTGGTGCGGTCGACGAGGAACAGGACCCGGCGTGCCCCGGCGTGCCGCAGCAGCCGGTAGGTGGCCGCCACGGCGGTGTAGGTCTTGCCGGCGCCGGTGGCCATCTGGATCAGCGCCCGCGGCCGGTCGTCCCCCAGAGAACGTTCCAGGCCGTTGATCGCGTCGACCTGTGCCGGGCGCAGCCCGTTCGGTTCCAGCTCGGGGAGCTGGCGCAGGGCGGCCCGCCAGGTCGGGGCGTCCGGGTGCTCGCCGGCGCGCCGCATCCAGGCCGCGACGGTCTCGGGCCGGTGGAAGGTGAAGACCGCCCGGGAGCGGGCGTGCGGGTCCAGCCGGTTGAGGAAGTAGCTCTCGGTGCCGGTGGTGGCGTAGCGGAAGGCGAACGGTTCGGACTCCCGCCAGACGGCGTTGCGGTGCCGTTGGAGGACGCCGGCCGCGTACCGGTCGTTCTGCTCGACGGCGCTGGAGAGATGGTCGCCCTCACGCTTCGCCTCGATCACGCCGACGATCCTGCCGTCGACGTAGAGGACGTAGTCGGCGCGGCCGGTGGCCAGCGTGAACTCGCGGACCGCCACTCCCTGACCGGCCGCGGGATTGACCTGGTCGCGGTCCTGAACGAGCCAGCCGGCCTGGCACAGCATCCCGTCGATGGCGGCCCGGGCCTGCGTCTCGTTGAGCGGCGCCGGGCGCTGGGCGCGCTGGATGATGACCTCGCGCTGCCGGACGTCGACCTGACGGGGCTGCTGGCGGGTGGCCTCATAGCTGGCGTGCTGGGTGTCGCGGAGCCGCTCGAGCCGGGCGGTGAGCTGTTCGACGGTGTCGAGGAGCTGCCGGCGGTTCGCGTCGGCGCTGGCGATCAGCCGTTCGGCCTCGGCGCGGGCCCGCCGCTCGGCGTCCAGCGCGCTGGTGGATTCGGCGAGCCGCGTACGGGCCTGGGTCAGTGCCTGCCGATGGCCGGCGAGGGCCTCGCGCAGCTCGGCCAGCTCGGCCGGGTCTGTGATCGTGGCACCGTCGCCCGGGTCGGTGGGTGGGACGAACTCGGCGATCGTCCGGCGGCCGGAGACCGCGTCGTGGAACCAGATGCCCAGCTGGTAGCAGATCCGCACGGCGACCAGGGCGCGGGTGCTGTCGAAGAGGTACTCGTGGGCGGCCCTGTTCCTGTCCCGGCGCAGCCGGTCGAAGTCGGTGCGGACCCGGGCGCTGAGCACACCGGCCTTCGTCAGCGCCGCGAGCCGGTCGACCTGCCGGGTGCCGTCGAGCCGGATACCGATCCTGGCGATCATCTCTTCGGCCAGCACCTCGCCGAACTGGCCGGACTGGATCAGCGACGCGTTCGGGTTGGTGAACACCGTCGCCTCGGCGAAGGCGCCGTAGACGGCCAGCAACGGCTGGAGCGGATACAGCGGCCCGAAGTTCGGCGACCCCTTCGCGGCCCCACCGAGCCGCTCGTCGACCAGCACCATCCTCGCCCTCGCCCCCGCCCAAGGCCACCAGCAAGCCCCTAACCATACGAGACCCCGGATACCGGCCCACTATCACCTCAACCCCGCAAACCCCCCGGCAGGACAACAGCATGACCACACTCCTGGCCAGAGCGGACCCCGCCGTCGCCGGCCACAACATGCACCCCGCGACCGACGACATAACGGCTTACCCGCCGACCGGCCCCGCGCGTGCGAGGAGGTGGGCGGCCTGCTCGGCAAGCCTGGCGAGCAGCGCGGTTATCTCGTCTGCCGTGGACTCATAGCCGCCGCTCACGCGGTGACCAGGTCGCGGGCGGGGACGAAGATGCTGAGTTCCTTCAGGAAGCCCGGGGTCCTGGCGATGACCTGCTCGCGGGTGAGGAACGGATGGTCGGGAATCCACGGCTCCGGCAGGCGCCTGGGCTCGCACCATGCCGGCGGTCTGACACCAGCCTGATCGAACTCACGGCGTGTCAGAACGGCGAGCAGGGTGTCGAATCCGGCGCTCCCGGTGGTCGGCGGCGCGGCCTTCCAGCCGGAGACCGCGGGATCGCCGTCCTTGAGGAGCATGCCCAGATGGTCGCGGCCCTGGGGGTGACCCGCGCGGTGGCCACCTGCCGAGGGCCGAGGGGCGAGGGGCGAGGGGCATAGCATGGTCGCGATGCCGACCCTGCTGATCGTTCACCATACGCCCTCGCCGATCATGCAAGTGATATTGGAAGCGGTGCTGGCCGGTAGCCGAGACGAGGCGATCGAGGGTGTCGATGTCGTCGTCAAGCCGGCCTTGGCGGCGACGGCTGTCGACGTGCTCGCCGCCGACGGCTATCTCCTCGGCACGCCGGCGAACATCGGCTACATGTCCGGCGCACTCAAACACTTCTTCGACCAAGCCTAATTACCATTACCCCTGTTTGGACGCCACCGTCGGCCGCCCTTACACGCTGTACGTGCATGGCAACAACGACACGATGGGTGCGGTGCGGGCGGTGGAGTCGATCGCGACCGGCCTGGGCTGGCGACGGTTGCGCGAGCCGGTGACGGTAATCGGTACCCCGGATGCGAAGGACCGGGATGCCTGCTGGGAGCTGGGCGCCAGCACGGCGGCGAGTCTGATGCCGTAGCGCTCGGGTCTGGTGGGTATCGAGGAGGATTCATGCGCCATGCATGAAAGTGTGGTAGCGTGAACAGATGAGCGAGTCCGCCGACCTGGGCATCATCCAGGTGCGTGATGTCGATCCGACGACGCTCGCGGTCCTCCGCGAGCGCGCTAGATCGCTCGGCCAGTCACTGTCCGGGTACCTGCGGGACCTGATGGATGCCGACGCGGCTACGGAGACCAACGCCGAGGTCATCGCCCGCATCGCCCGCGACAGGGAACCGGTGGAGCTCACCATGGACGACATCCTCGCGGCGCGCGACGCGGGGCGGCGTTGACCCTCACGTACGTGGTTGACTGCTCGCTCGTCATCGATGTGCTGTCCGTGCGCAATGGCGACGAGGTGCTCCGGCAGCGCCTGTCCGCCCCGCGCACGCTGCACGCCCCGTACCATCTCGACGTCGAGGTCGCGTCAACAGTCCGCGGGCTTGCCGGCGGAAAGAAGATCACGGACCATCGCGGCGAGCAGATGCTGGCTGACTACGCGCGCCTGCGGATCACCCGTCATCCGGTCTGGCCCTACCACCCCCGGATGTGGGAGCTACGGCACAACCTCGGCGCCTACGACGCCGCCTACATCGCGCTCGCCGAAGCACTTGGCTGCGAACTGCTCACAGGCGACACCAAGCTCAAGAACGCTGCCGGACACCGCGCGACGGTCATCGTCACCCGGTAAAGGATCAGGCAGACTTCGACGGGTGTCCATTCAGGGGTGTGCGCCCCAGCACCCTGATGTTGATGTTGGTTTAGGCGGCGAGGGGCATGCTGGGAGCTGGGGGCCATGGTGGCCGCGCGCCTGATGCCGTAGCTGACCGCTAGTGGTCGAGCGTTCCGACTCGACCAGACGGGTGGTCGTGAGGAACGACGGGCGGTGACCAGGGTCGGGGTGTAGCTGTGTTGTGGTGGCGGGGCGAGGGTGTCGGTGGGTGTCGGTAGGGTGCGGCCATGTCGAGTCCGTCCACGCCTCATGACGCGGTGTTTCGCCGGATTTTGGGGACGCCGTCGAACGCGGCGTCACAGTTGCGTGCGGTGCTGCCGCCGGGGCTGGTGGCCCGGCTTGATCTGGACCAGCTGGCGCTCGTGCCCGGGAGCCTGGTCGATGCCACGTTGCGGTGGCGGCACGTCATCTGGCCGATAATCCAAGGGCGCGTCGGCTGCCGGCGGTGGTCCCGCTGGTCGTGCATCACAATGACCATGCCTGGACGGCGCCGGTCGAGGTGGCCGATCTGGTCGATCTGGACCCGGGTCTGACCGAGGCATGGCGGGATTACCTGCCTCGGTTTCGGTTCCTTCTCGACGACTTGGTCCGTGTCGACGCGGAGGTGCTGCGGGAACGGCCGTTGACGTCGTCGGTGCGGCTGACCTTGCTCCTCCTCAAGATCGCTCCGGGGAATCTGTCGCTGGGGAAGGACCTGTGGCCGTGGGTGGACGAGCTGCGCGCGGTCCTGGAAGGCCCTGACGGCAGGGAGGAGTTCACCGCGCTGCTGCGTTACATTGAGCTGGTCGGGGAGGCAGACACACGTGACCAGCTGCACGACCTGATGGCCGCTCTTGGCCCTGAGGCGGAGGAGGCCCACATGACCATCGCGGAGATGCTCCGCGCCGAAGGCCGCGTCGAAGGCCGCATCGAAGGCCGCGCCGAGACGCTGGTCCAGCTGCTGACCCTCAAGTTCGGCCCGCTTCCCGATGCGGTGCTGACCACCGTGCACAACGCCTCCGCCGACCAGCTCCAGGCCTGGA
>NZ_CAKKTL010000040.1:0-20524 GCF_920664355.1 Protofrankia sp. CiP1_Cm_nod2 | reverse complement strand
CCGCCCGGGTCCTGACCGCTGACACGCTCGATCAGCTCCTCGACTGACCAGCAGCCCGCCACGACGGGCCTGTACGGTTCAAGGACGATCGGCGGCATCAGGCCGCCGCGGTGACGGACACCTCCCGGGGAATCCCGAGCTCCTCGATCAGGCCGACGAGCGTCTCGCGCAGGTCGTCCAACCCGTCCTGCCCGGTGGCCCCCTCGTATGGGCACCCACACCTGGACGCAGCTGCGCATGCGCGCACCAGACAGCGTCCTCGTCGCACTCGACGAGGATCGGGAGGGCGTTGGACAGGGCCTCCGATCGACAGCGGCGGCGAGCCCCATGCGACACGTGGTGTGACCGTGCGGCGTACGCGACTTTGTGGTGCGCACCGTGAGGAAATGCCGCTGGGATGTCAGGGACGGTATGCGCCGCGGCAGTGGTCGATGTCGAGGACCTGTATCTCCCGAGTGCCGTCGTCGATCCGGTAGCGGACACGGTACTCACCCCGTCGCGCCCGCCACAGCCCCTCGAAGGGCTTGCGCAGGGGGCTTCCGACGACGCGTGGACGATCCAGCAGCGGACCGGAGATGAGCTCCCACGCCGCGAAGGCCGCCGCCTCCGGCAGATGTTGGCTCAGGGCGCGGCGAGCGCCGGGCGAGAGGACCAGCCGGTAGGGCGGCCCTGCGCCGTCAGCCTTCACGCTGCTCGTGTCGTCGCCGCATGATCGCGGCTATTTCCGCGCCGGTTGTCACGTCACCGGCGGCGACGGCCTCGTCCGCCGCTCTGATCCTGGCCACGGCCGCTGGATCGGAGAGGAGTTCCAGTGTTGCCTCCATGGACGCCAGATCTTCGGCCGACATCAGGACGACGTACTCGCGGCCGTTGCGGGTGATGTGGACACGTTCGTGTGTGCGGTCGACCTCGTCGGCGATCTCTGACAGCCGGGCCTTGACGTCCGAGAGAGGCAGCGTCTGCATAGACCAGAATTCTAGTCTTTCGGCCGTCCGCTGTCGATCTCGTGATCGAGGCCGAGGCGCGGACCGGGAGCGGCGGCCTGCCCAGCGCCGGGCGGAGCGGCTCACCCGCCGGTCGACCGCTCGCGTGCGAGAGATCTGCCACCCGTACCTCGAGGCGACCGTCGGCCGGTCCGGCGCACCCCACGTCCACGGCGGCAGCGACACTACCGGTGCCGTCCGCGGCGTCGAGACCATCACGACCGGCCTGAGATGGAAGCGGTTGCTTGACCCGCTGGCCGTGATCGGCGAGGTGGACGCCGCCGGGCACGAGGCCTGCCGGGAGCTCGGGCCACAGCCGCTGCCAGCCTGACGAAGGCTGACGCCCGTCCGCCGACGCGACACCGCGGCATGCGGTCCCTGAGGTTCGTGCACGATCCGCTCAGCGGCCGAAGTATTCCCTCAGCGCCGAAAGCAGCCGGTCGATGTCGTTGTCGTCGTTGTACGGCGCCAGCCCGAGCCGCAGACCGCCGGCGTCACCGAGGCCGAGCCGATGGGAGGCCTCGTAGGCGTAGAAGGAGCCAGCGGGGGCGTTGATCCCGCGCTCGCCGAGGAAAGCCCGGATGTCCTGCGGGTCATGGCCATCGAAGGTCGTGAGGAGGGTTGGCGTGCGGCGGACCGCTCGTGACCAGAGCGTGACCCCGGGCAGCTGGCGCAGCCCCGTCTCGATCCGTTCGCGTAGGACGTCCTCGCGAGCCTGAAGCGCCGCCATCGAAGCGAGGAGCCTTCCGCGCCGGTCCGCGCCTGCGCCGGCCGCGCTGGGCGCCAGGTCGGCAAGGAAGTCGATGGCTGCCGTCGTGCCGGCCATCAGCTCGTAGGGGAGGGTGCCGAGCTCGAACCGCTCGGGCACGGCATCGGTCGCGGGCCACAGCTTGTCGGGGGAAAGCCGCTCGAGGAGATCGGGCCTGCCGTAGGTGACGCCGCAGTGGGGGCCGAGGAACTTGTAGGGGGAACAGGCGTAGAAGTCGGCGCCGAGGGCCGGTACGTCGATCGCCGCGTGCGCCGAGTAGTGCACAGCGTCGACGTGCAGCCAGGCTCCGACGGTGTGGGCCAGCTGGCTGATCGCGGCGATGTCGGGCATGGTGCCGATCAGGTTGGAGGCCGCCGTGACCGCGACCAGCCGCGTGGCGGGGGAGAGGACACGCTCGATCTGGTCCGGCTCGAGCTCGCCGGTCTCGGGGTCGAAGTCGGCGAACCGGACCGTCGCCCCGACCGCCCGCGCGGCGATCACCCAGGGCCGGACGTTGCCGTCGTGGTCGAGCCGTGTGACGACCACCTCGTCGGCCGGACCCCACCGTTTCGCGATCGTGCGGGCGAGGTCCATCGTGTTCTGCGTCATACTACGACCGAAGATCACGCCGTCCGGCTCGACGCCGAGGAAGTCGGCGAGGGCGGTACGGCAGGCGACGACTGCGTCCTCGGCGTTGCGCTCGGCGAGCGTCACGGTGCCACGGTTGGCCAGCGGGCGGATGAGCGTGTCGTGGACCGCCCGCGCCACGACATCGGGAGTTTGCGAGCCCCCCGGCCCGTCGAAGTGGGCGGCGCCAGCGGCGAGTGACGGGAAGCGGCTGCGGACCGCGGCGACGTCGTAGGCGGCGATGCCGTAAGCGGTAGCGGCGTCTGGGACGGTGTGGGGCTCGGTCACCACCCCAAGCCTGCCAGCACCGTTCGTCACCGTCGGGCCGTCCGTATCGGCACGGGACCGCGGGTGATCAGGACCTCAGGAGGAGGGCCGGCGGAGCCGTGCCGGTCACGGGGCCGATGGACGAGGCGTCACGGGGGCGCGGCGGGCGGCCGGCACACGGTCCTGCACCTGGAGAACGTCCTCACCGAGCCGCACGCGGTGACCATCCGTGACGGTCTGGAATTCCCGAACTATTTCGTGACCTGGGACGCCGGCCGGCCGACCGGCCCGGACGCACCCGGTTACGCCAAGACGATGTTCAGCCAGCTTGCCTGGTGGGCGGCCGCACTTCAGAAGGCACGCGCCGAGACACCCCATCCCGGCTGACCGCGATCACTCGGCGTGGCGAAGCCCCTGCCCGTCCGAAGCGAAGAAGAAGATCATGGTAATGAGGAAACAAGTGGCTGCCACAGCAGCCACTTACACACTCGTTCCGCTGAAGGAGCTGAAGGGGGTCGTGTGGTGGGTGGTGTGGGCAGGTTGGTCGGGTGTGGCGACGTGTGGTCCCGCCCCTGTGCCACCACCTGCCAACCGGGCGCGCGGTAGGTCATGACCACGAGGCGACCGGCATGGTGGCCACCTGGCGGCTGCCGAGGGCCATAGCATGGTCGCGATGCCGACCCTGCTGACCGTTCACCACACGCCCTCGCCGACCATGCAAGTGATGTTGGAAGCGGTGCTGGCCGGTAGCCGAGACGAGGCGATCGAGGGCGTCGATGTCGTCGTCAAGCCGGCCTTGGCGGCGACGGCTGTCGACGTGCTCGCCGCCGACGGCTACCTCCTCGGCACGCCGGCGAACATCGGCTACATGTCCGGCGCGCTCAAACACTTCTTCGACCAGATCTACTATCCGATCTTGGAAGCAACGGTTGGTCGCCCGTACGCCCTCTACGTCCATGGCAACAGCGACACGACCGGAGCGATCCGCGGGGTCGAGGCTATCGCGACCGGGTTGAGGTGGAAGCGCCTGCGCGAGCCGCTGTCGATCGTCGGCGAGGTAGACGCCGTGGGCCGAGAGGCGTGCCGGGAACTCGGAGCCACCGCGGCCGCATCACTGATGTTCGACTGATGTGAGCCAACCGACGTACTGTGGTAGATCCAGGGCGGCACACGGCATCGACCGAAGCCATCGCATCGTCGAGACGCCCATCCTCCTGATCGTCCACGACGCCGTCGCCCGCCCGGTGCGGACCGGCGACGCGGGCGAAACCGAGTGCCGCGCGGTTGTCGTGTCTGCGAGGATCGGGGCATGGACGAGACGCTCGTTGGCATCGCGACGCGTGACGCTGTCGCCGTGCTGCGTCAGGCAGGCGCCCAGTTCGCCTATCTGCACGGCAGCCGCGCCGTCGGGTGCCAGCGGGCGGAATCGGACATCGATATCGCCGCCTACTTCGGCGGGCCGCGGCCTCCGGACTCCTTCGACATACTCCTGCCACCCGGCGTCGACCTCCTTGTCCTCGACAACGCGCCGCTCGAGCTCGCGGGCAGGGTCGCGGCCGGCGGGCGGCTGCTCTTCGAGGACGACCGGGCCGCGCGGGTGCGCTGGGAGGCGATGACCAGAAAGATCTACTTCGACGAACTCCCGCGGATCACTCGGGCGCACCGCGAGTTCGCCGCAGCTCTTCTGGACCGGAGCGCATAGCAGGTGGTCGACGAGGCCCGGGTGCTACGCCTGCTCCGCGCGATCACCGACGACCTGTCCGTGCTCCGCCGCGAGTCGGATGCCAGCGATGAGCGCCGCGCGGACCCGATCTGGCTGCGCGGGGTGAAGTACACCTTCGTGACGGCGATCGAGGCCTGCGTCGACGTCGCGCAGCATATCTGTGCGACGCAGGGCTGGGGACCGCCGGCGGACAACGGCGATGCGGTCCGTCTCCTTGGCGTCCATGGAGCGCTGGCCTCTGCGCTCGCGCTGTCGCTCCGCAAGGCTGTCGGCTTCAGAAACGTCCTCGTCCACGACTACATCGACGTCAACGATGAGATCGTCGTTGCTCGGCTGAACGCCCTTGATGATCTTGACGAATTCGTCCGGGAAATAGCGGCGTACGTGTCTGTCGCCGGGGCGTAGCCGGGGGCCCGTGCGCGATCGCGGTCCGACCCCTGACGACGGCACAGGACAACCGGGTTCCGCTGGACGTGGAGGCCAACCTCATTGTCACGTAATGTAGCTAGCTGATGCACCCGAGTTCCGGGCGCTTCTGCGACCAGATCTACTATCCGTGCCCTGAGGCGACTATCGGCCGGCCGTACGCACTCCACGTCCATGGCGGCAGCGACATGACCGGCGCCGGCCGCGGTGTCGAAACCATCACGACCGGTCTGAAATGGAAACGCCTGCGCGGCCTGTTGGGAACTCGGGGCGACGGTCGCGGCCGGTCTGATGCCCGTGTGATCTGGACGGGCCAGGAAGATCGTCAGGGAAGGACGGCTGTTCGTCTTTGCGAGACGACGCGACGGCCGTCGATGGCCACTGGTGCTGGTGCCGACACTGGAAAGGAACCCGACGAATGGGTACGCGGTGCGTTGTTCTTGACATCGGGGGTGTGCTGGAGGTGACGCCGCCGACGGGATGGGTGCGGCGATGGGAGCAGGAGGCGGGGCTGGCGGCGGGCATTGTTCTCGAGCGCCTGCATGACGTTCTCCTCGCGGGCTCGGTGGGGACGATGTCAGAGGCTGAGGTGATCGCCGCGGCCCGCACACGGTTGAGTGTCCCCGAGGACCAGCTGACCAGCTTCTGGACTCTCGTGTGGGAGGAATACCTGGGGACGTTGAACGTCGAACTGTTCGCATGGTTCCGGGGGCTCCGGCCGCGATTTCGCACTGGAATTCTGAGTAACAGTTTCGTCGGTGCGCGCGAGCGTGAGCAGGAACGCTATGGCTTCGCAGACGTCACCGATGTGATCGTGTACTCCCACGAGGTCGGGTTTGCCAAGCCGGATCCGCGGGTGTACGCATTGACGTGCGAGCGGCTGGGAGCCGCTCCAGGCGACATGGTCTTTCTGGACGACACCCCTGCGGCCGTCGAGGGCGCTCGCGCGGCCGGTTGGCAGCCGGTTCTCTTCCGTGCCACCGCGCAGGCGATCGCGGACGTCGAGGCATGCCTGGCGATCTGATGGTCTGCGCCAGGCCGCCTGCTCCAGGTGATGAGTTGGGTGCGGTTCGTCGATTTTCACGCGGCGGGGGTGTCGGTGCTGCGCAGGATGTACAGGTCGTCGCCGAAGACGGCGGTGATCTGGATCCGGCATCCGAGGGCCTGGACGACGAAAATGACGCGGACCCCCACTCGTCCACAGCGCGAAGTTTAGCAAACCCTCGACATCCGAGCATCGGACCGGCGCGGCGGAGCCGGCTGCCCCCGACAGTGGAACGTCTGCCGGCAACGCCTCCCATCGCTCATCGATGCGACGAGGCGCGTAGCGTTGTCGCATGTTGTTTCGTGTGCCGGAGGTCGACGCGGCCGACGAGCGCGTGCTGGCCGAGCTCGAGCGGTTCCGCGGCGAGCTGCGCCACCAGGTCGTCGAGCCGCGCCGTTGGCTGGGGCAGCTGCGGCGCAGCCTGATCGCGGGCGCGATCCGGGGTTCGAACACGATCGAGGGCTACACCGTCGACGTGGCGGACGCCGAGGCGGTGGCGGCTGGCGAGGAGATGCCGACGGCACACGACGCGCAGACCCGTGCCGCGGTCACCGGCTACGCGGAAGCGTTGACCTACGTGCTCCAGGCCGCCCGGTTCGAGGTCTTCGCGTTCCACCCGATACTGCTGTCGGCACTGCACTTCATGATGCTTCGCGGTGACCTTGACAGGTCGCCCGGCCGGTACAGAGCAGGGCCGATCTGGGTGTCCGGCGCGCCGGACAACCCGCCGCTCTACACCGGGCCGGATGCCGAGCGCGTGCCGGAGCTCATGGACGAGCTGTGCCAGTGGCTCCAGAACGGGGACCAGGATGCCCCGGTCTTCGTCCGGGCCGCGATGGCACATCTGAACCTGGTCAGCATCCACCCATGGCGTGACGGCAACGGGCGGATGGCTCGCTGTCTACACACACTGGTGCTCGCCCGGCAGCTGATCCTCGCGCCGGAGTTCTCCAGCATCGAGGAGTGGCTCGGATCGTCCCCCCACAACACCGCGATGTACTACGCGGCGCTTGGAGATGCGCAGGGCGGGAGCTTCCAGCCGGAGCGCGACGCGCACGGCTGGCTGCGCTTCTGCCTGCGCGCCCACCACCTGCAGGCCCAGCTGGTCCAACGCCGCCTCGACATCGCGGCCGAAATCTGGAAAGTGCTGGCCGACCAGGTAGCGGCCGCCGGGCTCGGCGAGCGCACCGTCGCCGCCCTCTACGCGGCGACCCGGCCGGAGGGCGCGCGCCGCGCCACCTACATGCGCGACGAAGGGCTGACCCGCGACCAGGCGATCCGCGACCTGCAGGGGCTCAGGGCCGCCGGCCTGATCGAGGAGGCCGGCCATGGCCGCACGCAGCGCTACCTCGCCGCCGGCCCCGCCGCCCAGGCCGAGCGCTCCGTCCGCGTCGCGATCACCGCCCAGCCGCTTCGCGACCCCTACGGCGTCGACTGATTCCCTGGCCCGTATCCCTGATGATCAGGGTGCTGGCTCGGCCGCGGCCTGATCACCGCAGACCCCGAGCGTCAACCAGACCGGGGGCCGACCCTGCTATGGGAAGGGCAGCGAGCTGGCGACTCACAGCGCCGCCGCTCTCCGGCGGGTCAAGCACACCCTCAACAGGCGATCCCGCCCCACCCCAGGGAGCCGTCGTGTCACCCGCGGCTCCGCGCATGTGTTCCTCAGCTTGCCCGAGCAGGTGATCATGGAGCGCTTCGAGTGCGAGGAGGTTCGTGCCGTCCTGGCCAACATAGCGTCATGGTCGAACCTGCCGATCCAGGAGGACACGTCCGCCGGCGCCCACCCGTTCGGTGCCCTCCACGCCTGGAGCGGTCGGACGACCGCCCGAACGGTCGAGCGCACGCTGCGCCGCCAGGAGATCAGCGATCGTGTTCGCAGCCGTGTCTCGAAGGCCCGGCTCTCATAAGTACGGTTATGATAACTGTGCTTACGAGAATCGATGGGGAGTGGCTGATTGGTTACGCTGGAGCGTCCGGTGGACATGTTCGACCGGGAGTTCGAGTGGGACGCGCTGACACGGTTCGCGACGGACGACGCGATCGGCGCGACACTGGGGGTTGTGTCCGGCCGGCGTCGGCAGGGCAAGACGTTCCTGCTCCGCGCGCTGTGCGAGGCCACCGGTGGGTTCTTCTTCGGGGCGGACGAGGCCACGGACGGCGAGTCGTTGCGCCGGATCGGTAGTGCGTTGGCCGATCGGGTGGGCGCGCCGGCGCCGCTGATGTTCGATGACTGGTACCCCGTGTTCGACGCCCTGCTCGAACTGGGCCGCGAGCGTGCCATGCCGGTGGTGATCGACGAGTTCCCGTACCTTGTCCGGGCGAACCCGCGGCTGCCGTCGATCATCCAGAATGTGCTGGCGCCGCGGCGCTCGCAGCGCGACGAGAGCCGCACGCGCCTGTTGCTCTGTGGGTCCGCGATGTCGTTCATGGGCGGCCTGCTCGCGGGCGGTGCACCGCTGCGTGGCCGGGCCGGTCTCGAACTCGTCGTCGCGACGCTCGACCACCAGCTCGCGGCCCGGTTCTGGGGCGTCGACGACCCCGTGACCGCGCTGAAGGTCCACGCGATCGTCGGCGGCACCCCGGCCTACCGCCGCGAGTTCGCCCGCGATGACACTCCAGCCGGCCCCGACGACTTCGACGCCTGGGTAACCCGTACCGTGCTCTCGCCGACCAGCGCACTCTTCCGCGAGGGCCGCTACCTGCTCGCCGACGAGCCGGACCTGCGTGATACCGCGCTCTACCACTCGGTTCTCGCCGCGATCGCCGAGGGCAACGCGTCACGTGGCGGGATCGCGTCCTACCTCGGACGGAAGTCGGGGGATCTCGCCCATCCGCTCACCGTCCTGGCCGACTGTGGACTGATCACTCGGGAGCCGGACGCGTTCCGCGACAACCGCACGCAGTTCCGCATCGCCGAGCCGCTGGTGACCTTCTACCACGCCGTGATGCGACCCATGTGGTCCGATCTTGAGCACGCACGCGGTACCCGCCGGCTCGCCCAACTCTGGAAGATCGGCCAGCGCCGTTTCGTCGGCAACGTCCTCGGGCCGCACTTCGAGCGGGTGTGCCGATCCTGGACCGCGCACCACGCCGCGCCGGAACGATTCGGTGGAGGTCTCGTCAGCCGGGTTGCCACGGGCGTCGTCAACGACCCGTCCGCCCCCACCAGCCATCAACTCGACGTCGTCGCCTTCGGCTATGACGACGACCAGGAACGTCTCCTGATGATCGGTGAGGCCAAGTGGGGCGACACCATGGGCCTCGCCTACCTGGAACGGCTCAGGAGAATCCGGGAACTGCTCAGCGCCCAGGACCGCCCGGGTGCGGCCACCGCGCGACTCGCCTGTTTCAGCGTGGCGGGTTTCAGTGAACAACTGGTCGCGGCCGCCGGCCAGTCACCGGACATCCTGCTCGTCGGCCCGGCAGACCTTTACGAGCCGATCTGACGGGCGCCTTCCCTCGCCGCGCTCGCCCTCGCCTCTCCGTCTGTGTGTCACCGGCACGGTCCGTCGTTGCGACGAACTCATTAGGATCATGGCCGTGAAGGCGGACGTGGAAGACGCGATGATCGCTGTCCCGGCCGGGCGGGTGACGCTGTCGGACCGGCGAACGCGGCGGCGGTGGTCCGTCGAGCTCGCGCCATACCATCTCGCCGCGTTTCCGGTCACCCAGGCGCGGTACGCACAGGTCACCGGTGAGCGGCCCGGCGCCGCCCGGGGGGACCGGCTGCCCGTCGAGAGCGTTTCCTGGTGGGACGCCGTCCGGTTCTGCAATGCGATGTCACAACACGAGGGGCTGGCCCCCGCGTACGACATCCGTGCTGGCAGCGAGGATGTCGAATGGGATCTCTCGGCGGACGGGTACCGGCTGCCGACCGAGGCCGAGTGGGAACACGCCTGTCGTGCCGGCACCACAGGCCCACGGTATGGTCCGCTCGACGACATCGCCTGGTACCGCGCCAACTCGGACGAGCGCATCCACGAAGTGGGTGGCAGACAGTCCAACCCGTGGGGCCTGTACGACATGCTGGGTAACGTCTGGGACTGGTGCTGGGACATCTACGACATCGAGGTCTACGGCACATACCGGGTGTTGCGTGGCGGAGGGTGGTTCGACCAGCACTGGAGCTGCCGGGCGTCCGTGCGCCGCCGCGGCCATCCGAACTTCCAGGTCGACGACGTGGGGTTCCGCGTCGCGCGGTCCGTTCCCCGCTGACGCACGCGTCTTTGCCTCGATCGCCGGACGCCCCGCCGGGGTCTGCGGGCAGCGCCGTCACAGCGATCCGAGTCGTATCGCCCCGGTCAGCGTCGCCAGCGCTGTGGCCCGGGCGCGCGCTGGATGAGTGGCGTGGCCGGAGTTATCCCGGGTGCGGCCACATGATGGAGACTGGCGGAAAGGGTTGACCTTCACGTCCGCGTCAGGGTTTAGCGTCCGGCGACATGACCGGATTCCAGTCGTCCTCCGTTGTTTCGGACCAGCCGCCGGCTCTCGCCGGGGACAGCGTTGGTTGGCAGGTGCACCTGGCCGCCCGTCCCGTTGGGACGCCCACTCCCGCTGACTTCGCTCTCGTGAGGACGACGGTCCCGCCGCCGTCGGCGGGGCAGGTGCTCGTGCGCAATCTGTTCCTGTCCCTGGACGCGGGAGCGCGGCTACGGATGAGTGACGTCGGTGTGCCGATTCCGCTGTACGCGGTGGGCGCGGTGATGGACGGGGACGCCGTCGGGGAGGTCGTTCTCAGCGCCAGTCCGGATCTCGCCGTCGGCGATCTGGTTCACCATGGCATGGGGTGGCGCGAGTACGCGGTCGCCGACGCGGCGCGGTTCCGCCGGGTCGACGGCCGGGTCTTCCCGACGCTGTCCGCGCATCTCGCGCCGTATCTGACGGCGTGGGCCGGGCTGGTCGACGTTGCCGGGCTGACCGCCGGGGACACCGTCTTCGTCTCGGGAGCCGCCGGCGCGGTGGGCGGCCTTGCCGGCCAGATCGCCCGGCTGAAGGGTGCCGGCCGGGTCGTCGGCAGCGCCGGCTCGCCGGCCAAGGCCGCCCACCTGGTCGAGGAACTCGGTTTCGACGCCGCGTTCGACCACCACGACGGCCAGCTCGCCGACCGGCTCCGGCAGGCCGCTCCCGGCGGCGTCGACGTGTACTTCGACAACACCGGCGGCCCGCAGCTCGAGGCTGCGATCGAGGTGATGAACCCGCACGGCCGGATCGCGCTGTGCGGAGCGCTCGCGTCGCAGAACGGCGGTGCCGGCGCGGCCGGGCCGTCGAACCTGGTCCTCGCGATCGCCAAGCGGCTCAGACTGCGGGGATTCCTCACCAGTGACCACCTGAGCCGGACGGACCAGGCCCGGGCCGAGGTCGCCGAGTGGCTCCGGCAGGGACGCCTCCACCTCGACGAGACCGTCGTCGACAGCCTGGAGAACGCCCCGCGGGCCTTCGTCGACATGCTGGGTGGCGCGTACACCGGCAAGGTCGTCGTCCGGCTGTCGCGGTAGACCCGCCCGGCTACCGTTACCCGGGGAAGCCTCGGGGAGACGTCGGAGAAGTGTCGGGGCCGGCGTGGGGCCGGCGTGGGGCCGGCGTGGGGGAGAGGTGAGAACCATGCGGATCGGTGAACTGGCCCGCGCGGCCGGTACGACCACGCGCACGCTGCGGTACTACGAGGAGCAGGGGCTGCTCAGCCCACGGCGTGCCCCCAGCGGCTACCGGCTCTACGGCAGCGCGGACGTCACCCGGGTCGACAACATCCGCAAGCTGCTCGCGAGCGGGTTCACCGTCCGGGACACCTGTTCCTTCCTGGGTTTTCTCGACCGCCCGCTGCCGGCCCGTTTCCGTCCGGCGCCGATGTGCGAGGACGCGCTGGCGGTCGCCGCTCGCCGCCTCGCCTCACTCGACGAACGCATTGCCGCCCTGACCCAGCTCCGCAACCGCCTGGCGAGCCGCCTCCCCGAACTGACGGTGAACAGCATGGATGACGATACGATGGCTAATGTGGACGGCAGTTCTTCGGTATCGGCAGCGATGACGTTGGTGAACGAGGGGGATGGCGTGGTCGCCGTGGCCGAGACGAACATGCCCACGCTCACAACCGACCTGGTACGTACCACACCGGAAAACGTCAGGTGATAAGGATTGCTGGCCGTCCGCTGCCAGCGCGCCGCCGTATCCTGCCGAAATTCATGAGACCTCGGCCATAATCCGTTCGCCATCGCCGCGGGTAAGGCGGCCGCGATTACTCATTATGTAGTACCCCGGGACGCCAATGGCTTTGAGGCTTTTCGTTACATCTTTCAGGTCATCCCGGACGTCTTTTCTCCCGCGAGGCATCCGCTCCTTCGGGTCACCGGTGGCATGATGATCGTCTATTTGTTTCCAGTACTCGTAACCGAGCCTCCTGAACTCCTCCAACGGGGCGTCGACACCCGGTTTCGCTCGCCACTTCCTGCCGGTGACGTCCATTTCCTGGCGGGCGGTTTAGATGACGGGGCTGATCCGGTGCTCTTTCCCGGGCCTGTGTGGCGAGGGGCTACGTGTCCATGCGCTGGCCTCGAAGCACACCGTCAGCCAGAGGGCCTCGGTGATGTCGAGTATCACATCGCCCACGACAGGGGTATGTGTGAATGTGTGATGGCGTCGCGTAAACCCGCGGACACAGGGCGAGAGGCGAGCTCACGGGCCAGTCCATCGAACCGCAGGTCCTCGGGTGATATGTGCTGGGGCTCCCATCCATACGGACCCGCCTGCTCCCAGCGGTCCGGTCGTTCCGCATGCGCGGTGTGTCCAGCGCTTGTTGGATCTCGACTGTGGTTACTGTGAGTGTGCGGAATCTTGGTCGTGCCGCGGCTACCCGGGATGGCCGTGCCCACGTGGGAGACCAGCGGTTCAGCCCTGTGATTCATCCGAGGCCTCGTTTCGGCAACGTGCGGCCTACATGGTTGCCTCGTGTCGGCGGCGGTTGGCCTGTCTTTCCATCGTTCCCCGTGTGAGTCGTCGAGGCATCGGGAGGGCCGTCAGGTCGGGGTGGCGGAGGTGGAACGGCACCGAGATCCCGCTACCGGAATTAGATGTCGGTGCGCGTCTGTACGGTGCCGCTATGTCGAGTTCGTCCTCGCCGCATGACGCGGTGTTTCGCCGGATCCTCGGTGCGCCGTCGAACGCGGCGTCGCAGCTGCGTGCGACGTTGCCGTCGGCTCTCGTCGAGCGGCTTGACCTCGATCGGCTGGTCCTTGTTCCTGGCAGTCTGGTCGATGCCACGCTGCGGTGGCGGCATACTGACCTGCTGTTCACCGCTCCGCTCGACGGTCGTGAGGCGTTCATCTACGTTCTCATCGAGCATCAGAGCAGTAACGATCCGCTCATGGCGTTCCGGATGCTGCGCTACGTCGTGCGTGTCTGGGATCGTTATCTGGCCGATCATCCCGGAGCGGTTCGGTTGCCGGTGGTGGTCCCGCTGGTCGTGCACCACAACGAGCATGCATGGACCGCCCCGGTTCAGGTGCTTGACCTGGTCGACCTGGACCCGGAGCTCACCGACGCCTGGGGGGAGCACCTGCCCCGGTTCCAGTTCCTCCTTGACGATCTGGTTCGCGTCGACGAGCGGGTGCTGCGGGAGCGGCCGCTGACCCATTCGGTGCGGCTCACCCTGCTCCTTCTCAAGATCGCCCCTGGCAATCCCCGGCTGGGTCTGGACCTTTGGCCGTGGGTGGACGAACTGCGCGCGGTTCTCGAGGGCCCTGACGGCAGGGAGGAGTTCGCCGCTCTGCTGCGTTACATTGAGCTGGTCGGCGAGGCGGACGCCCGTGACCAGTTGCATGATCTGATCGTCGCTCTTGGTCCGGAGGCGGAGGAGACCTACATGACCATCGCAGAGATGCTTCGTGCCGAGGGCCGTCAGGAGGGCCGTCAGGAAGGCCGTCAGGAAGGCCGCGTCGAGACGCTTGTCCAGCAGCTGACCCTCAAGTTCGGCCCGCTTCCCGAGGCCGTGCTCACCACCGTGCGCAACGCCTCCGCCGACCAGCTCCAGACCTGGACCGCCCGCGTCCTGACCGCTGACACCCTCGACCAGCTCCTCCGCTGACCGGCTGCCACGCCACGGCGAGCCCTGCCCGTCGATCTGGTGATCTGTGTGGAGATCCCCATCCTCCGCCCACGGGCCGAGGGGTTCGTCGGTGTGTCCGTGACCTCGCGGCACCGCGGCGTCGTTCCGTTCGGCCTCGGCCGGCTGACGTCGGCTCGCTGACGCTGGGAAGCGCTGGAAGATGGTCGGTGGGATGAGCGCGACGCCTGTTGCCAAGGAGGTTGCGGCTGCTCGCGGTGGCCGGAACCTGTTCGACCGTTTCCTCGTGGGCCGGACAGGGCGATGACGCGGCCGACGGGCGTGCGAGAGCCCGCCGCCGGCCGTCGGCGTCAGCGGCCGAGGCCGGCGTCGCGGGCCTTGATGATGGCGGCGGTCCGGTCCGGAACCGCCAGTTTGACCAGGATCTGCGAGATGTGGTTGCGCACGGTCTTCTCGGCGAGGAACAGCTTGCCGGCGATCTGCCGGTTGCCGTCTCCTGCCGCGGCGAGTGTAAGCACTTCGCGTTCGCGGGCGCTCAGCTGTGGGAAGGGAAGGTTGGGTCTGGTGGCTTCGCGTAGTCCGATCAGCCGGCGGGCCATCCCGTCGCCGAAGAAGGCGTGGCCACGGGCGACCGACCGTACCGCCTGCACGATGTCGTCGCGGTCGGCGCTCTTGAGCAGGTAGCCGAGCGCGCCGGCATCGAGCGCGGCCTGAAGGGCGTTGTCGTCGGCGTGCATGGTCAGGATGAGGACGGCGACGGACGGGAAGCGCTCGCCGATCTGGCGGGCGGCTTCGGTCCCGTCCATCTTGGGCATGGTGAGATCAGTGAGGACGACATCCGGCGTGTGCCGGGCGACGGCTTCCAGGAGCTCCTGCCCGTCGGCGGCGTCGCCGACGACCTCGACCTCGTCGGTGGCCTCCAGCGCCGCGCCGAGCCCGAACCGGTACATGGGGTGGTCGTCCGCGATGACGACCCGGATCGGCCGCTCGGCCCGTGGTGTGGTCATGCTGCCCTCCGTGGCTGGCCCGCCAGCGGGAGTGTGGCCAGGACGATGGTCCCGGGCTGGGCATCGATGAATGCCAGCGTTCCACGGAGGTTCGTGGCGCGTTGCGTCATGCTCTCGATCCGACACCTACCGGTCGCGGTGCCCCGGTGATTCCTCGGCCGTTGTCCTGGACGGCCAGGATGAGCGCTTCGGCCCCGCTGTCGACCGTGAGCCGGACTGTCGCGGCGCCGGCGTCGGCGTGGCGGACCACGTTGGTCAGTGCTTCGACTGCTATCAGGTAGGCCGCGTTCTCCACATCCGTGGGCAGCCGCGGTAGTTCGCCAGTTATTTCGACCCTGACCGGCAGCCGCGCGGCCAGGGTGCCCGCGTGTCGCCGCAGCGCCTCGACGAGGCCGGCCTCGTCGAGCGCGCCGGGCCGCAGGACGCCCTCCACGACCGCGCGGAGCAGCTCCGGCTCGTCGGTCGCCGCGACACTGTCGCCCAGCCGGGCGACGGCCTGCATCGGGTCGCGCCGGTCCCCGTAGACGAACCGGTCGACGAGGTGCTGCAGCCGGTTCCGAGCCGGGGTGAGCCCGACGGCCACCAGCGCCGCCGCGAGGACACCGGGCAGCCCGCCGCCGCCGAGCCCCGTGCCGCCGGCGGCGGTCACCGCCAGGTAGGTCCCGCTGACAGCGGCGGTCAGCACGGCGTAGACCAGGGTGCGGCGCAGCACGACCTGGATGCCGAACAGGTTGTGCCGGAAGACGCCGACCGCGATCGCCACCGGTAGCAGGCAGCTGAGCAGCGCGAGCTGGGCACGGCCGAGGAAGAAGGTGCCGCCGAACACCGGCACGACCGCGGCGGCCAGCCAGGCGAGCTGCGCCCGTTCCGCGCCGGCCGCCCGCGCCAGACGGACGGCAGTGTGCGCCCAGATGGCTACCAACGACACCACGAAGACGACCGTGGCCACGGCGAACGGCGGTAGGTACAGCCAGTCCGGGAGCCGCAGCGGCGACTCGCCGTCGGGGATGACGTCATCATAGGAGCTGGGGAACAGGTCCGTCGTCGCAACCAGGACCGCCAGCGAGCCGGCGGAGGCGACAGCCAGACGGCGCTGCCACCGCTCGCGGCCGTTGGCTGCGGTCCCTCCCACGAGTCGGATCGCCCGCGGCCCGGCCCGGGCTCCGACTCGGCGTCTGGTCAGTCCGGCTCCGGTCAGTCCTTCAACTCGGAGTCCGGCCAGTCCGGCGGGGTGAGCTACACGGAACTGCTCGGCAGGTCGGTCAACGATCCGCTGATCGTCAGGTACTCGACCGAGAACGGGTGCGAGCTCTACGGTTCCCAGCGCCAGTGCAGACTGGCCGGGACCATCCTGTTCTACAGGGACAGCGGCCGGATCCATCAGGTCAAGATGTATGGCCCAGGCATCGGCGGAACCCGCGCCTACCAGGGGGACCTTCCGCGCGGCCTCCAGTGGAGTGACTCCCATGCCGCGGTCGTCGCCAAGCTCGGTCAGCCGGTCAAGGTGGTGCAGGCGACCACGAGCACGCTGCCGTGGGCGGATTTCGGCTCCGGTCGGACGCTTCTCATCGTCACCTACAACCGAGAGGGCAGCGTAATCCACGACGTCCAGGCCGGCGAACGGGCCTGACCGATGCTGATCGACCGCGCGCGGGTGACAGCCGCGCTACCCGTCTACGAGCTGGGTGCCGAACTCGGCGCCGGAAACTTCGGCCTGGTGCTCGCTGGCCGGCACCGCCGCCTGGACCGCGAGGTAGCGGTCAAGATCCTCGCCGCGGCCCACGAAGGCGCCGAGGCCGGCTTCGAAGCAGAGGCCCGGCTGCTGGCCACTATGGACCACCCACACGTCGTCCGGGTCTACGACTACATCGAGCATGACGGCCTCTGTCTGATCATCATGGAGCTGCTGGCCGGCGGGACTCTGACCCGTCGGCGCGGAACGGGCCTTTCCCTGGAGGACTCCTGCGCGGTGGGGCTGGCCGTCGCCGAGGCCCTGACCTGCGCGCATGCCCTGGGGGTGCTACAGCGCGACGTCAAGCTGGACAACATCCTGTTCGACGCGAACAGCCTGCTGAAAGTCACCGGCTTCGGAATCGCAAAGATTTTCAAGGGATCGGCGGCGACCGCCAGCATGGTGGCCGGAACCCCGAAGTACATGGCCCCCGAACAGATCATCGGCGGCCGGCTCGAACCAGCCACCGACATCTACGCCCTCGCCGTCGTCCTCTACGAGCTGCTGACCGGAGCGCCACCGTTCGACCCAAAACTGCCCCTCCACGCGCTCTACCACCAGCATCTGAACGTCATGCCCGCCCGGCCGGCCGGCGTGTGCCAGACGCCGTGGCGGATGTCGTCATGCGCGCACTGGCGAAGGACCCGGCCCAGCGCCACCCCAGCGCCCATTACTTCGCGGCCAGTTTCGCCCACGCGGCCACCGCCAGCCTTCGGCCAGGCTGGCTCTCCCGGACCAGCATCCAGCCCCGTCTCAGTACCGAGGTCCGCGAGGCCGCCGAAGGCCAGGCCATACCCCCGCTCGCAGCTCTGCACGTACCGTTATTGCTACCGCGCCACCCGGCACCACTGGACCCACCGGTTCCCCTGTCACTGCCGGCCTCGCAGGCTCCCCCGACTGTCCCTCCCGACGCGGCGCCGTTCCCGACCGTGGCCACAGGTATGGCGCAGTCACCTCCACGATCACCACAATCACCCGGCTGGTCGCCGGACCCGCCGCCCGGACCCGCCGCACGGCGCCGCGGCCGGCCGTTCGCGGCCCTGTCCCGGCCACTCACCGCACCGGCCAGCCGCCAACGGAGATTCCCGCGTCGCCCCTGGATCGCCGCTGTCGCGCTGCTCCTCGCGGCGGTTCCCGCGGCCTCTGCCGTCGTGGTCACCCGGCCCGACAGCCGGCCCAACAGCCCAAAGCCGCGCAACGTCATACCAACCCTGTCTCCGCGTAGCTCGACGGCACTCGCGACGCCCAGCCCGGTGCCCGCCAAGCTGAAGCACCTCGCCACCCTCGCAGGCCACGACGGACGGGTGCTGACGGCGAGCTTCTCGCCCGACAGCACGGTTATCGCGACTGCGGGCGCGGATGACACCGTGATTCTCTGGTCCCTGTCGGACCCGAGTCTCCCTACTCGTGTCAAGACGATTTCCGAACAGGTCGACGACGTGAGCACGATCGTGTTCTCAGCACACCAGCCGAGGCTTTTCACCAGCGGCAGGCGAGCGGTCCGCTGGGATTTCACGAACTCAACATCCACCTGGGAAATCCTATCCACCGATCTTCCGTCGCCGTCGTCGCTGGCGGTCTCCCGGGACGATAGCTCCCTGGCGATGGCCGGAGGATTCAAGGTGGCGGTGCTCGACCTGGTGGCGGATCCCCCCGTGCCCGCACCCACAGCCACGCTGGACGTCACGAAGGCGATCGGCGGGCTCGCTTTCACTCCTGACCTGGGCATGCTGGCGTCCAGCCATGACGGCCTCCTCGCGCTGTGGGACACGTCAACCGCCGGTCGGGCACCCCGGATAGCCACCCTCCCCTCCGGCCTTCGCCTCGACGACATCTTCAAGCCCAAGCTGACCTTCTCGCCAAACGGGCGCATGCTGGCGGTCGGAACTCTCCTCGGTTTCGAGATATGGGACGTAGAAGAACCGCGCCGACCAGCCCGGGTCGCGACAAACGACTACACGAGAAAGGGCTACTATATCCACTCGCTTGCGTTCTCGCCGGATTCCTTGAACCTGGCCGTCGCCGTCACCTCCGTCGAGGATCCTCGGGTCAAGCTGACGGTGTGGGATGTAGCGAACCCGGTGGAGCCGGTCCGCTACGTCGAGACCAGCCACAATGCCGGGGTGGAGTGCGTCGTGTTCTCCCCCAACGGAAAGAACATCGCCGTCGCCGGAAGGGACGGAACCGTGAGCCTGTGGGCGGTGGTGTGAAGCGATGGCCACGCCACCGCCCCTGCGGACCGGTCATGGCAGAGCGTCGGCGGCCCATATCGGGCTCGCGAACTCGACCACAAGCCAAGCGTTGCTACGGGCGGGTGCTACGTGGCGGAGGGTGGTTCGACCAGCACTGGAGCTGCCGGGCGTCCGTACGCCGCCGCGGCCATCCGAACTTCCAGGTCGACGACGTGGGGTTTCGCGTCGCGCGGTCCGTTCTCCGCTGACGCACGTGTCGCGCGGCTGGGGCTCTTGCCCGGCCACCGCCGCGATCCAGGCGGCACCGCTATGATCAGACCGGCTGTCTAACACCTGTTAGACTCATGGTATGACTACCGTCAGTATGCGGGATCTCAGCCATGCCGTGGGTACCTGGGTCGATCGCGCTCACGCGGGGGAGTCGATCATCATCACTCGCAACGGGCGGCCATGGGCAAGACTGGTACCGGAGCTGACCCAGACTGGTAGCGACTACCTGGATCAACTTGTTGTGGAGGGGCGTGTCGTCGTCCCCACGGCGAGCCTGGCTGATCTCCCCGAGCCGGCTCCCACCGGTGCCTGGGACGGGCGCGACTCCACGGACGTGGTCGCTGAACTGCGCGAGGAATCTCCGTGATCTATTTGGATTCCAGTGCGCTTGTGAAGCTGGTCCATCCGGAGCAGGAAACACACGCGCTGCGATCCTGGCTGGCCGCCCGGCCGGGCGTCTCGGTGTCATCCGCGCTCGCCGTGCTGGAGGTGACCCGCGCACTGCGCCGCAGCGATCCCGCCGCGCTTCCCCAGGTGCCTGATGTCCTGTCTCGCGTCACGCTCGTGCCCATCGACCAGCCGGTCATCGTCGCAGCCGCGGCCCTGACAGATCCTTTGCTGCGTTCGCTGGACGCTCTTCATCTCGCGACGGCGCTGCGGCTCGATGCGCCGTCGCTGGTCTTCGTCAGCTACGACAAACGTCTTTCTGCCGCTGCCGTTCAGGAACGCCTGAACGTCGCGGTGCCTGTCTGAGCCCGCGGCAGTGCTGCTACGGCGAGCCGGGTTGTGTCGGCTCGTCCAGCGCCGCCGGCGGAGCAGTCCCAGGCCGAGGCGGCGAATAGCTCGGGCAAGGGTGTCTCCGCGCCTACAGCCGATCGGTGAACCGCCCCGGCCGCGTTGGAGCGTCGGGCCGATCTGTGGTGTGCTCCGCCCTCGACGTCATCGAGCATGCTCTGTGGGCCTGCCGGAACGAAGGCGTCGCGGCTCGTCGTCAGTCCCGCGATTCGTCCGGGCCTCCGTCCGCCGTCCACGGATCGAGGGGTCTCTCCTGGCACTGGTTGGATGATGCCTGGGAGGTGGTCGGTGGGATGAGCGCGACGCTTGTTGCCAAGGAGGTTGCGGCTGCTCGCGGTGGCCGGAACCTGTTCGACGATCTTGACCTGGTCGTCGGGCCGGCGGAGCGGGTCGGGCTGGTCGGGCCGAACGGGGCCGGCAAGTCCAGCCTGCTGCGGATCCTCGCCGGGCTCGACGCGCCGGCGGCCGGCAGCGTCCGGCTGGCGCCGTCGAACGCGTCCGTGGGCTATCTCGCGCAGGAGCCGCAGCGGCGTCTGGGCGAGGTCGTGCTGCACTTTCTCGCCCGGCGGACCGGTGTCGCCGAGGCGACCCGCCGGATGGACGCGGCCACCCGGGCGCTGACCGACGACGGGCCGGGCGCGGCCGACACC
>NZ_CAKKTL010000039.1:27893-33394 GCF_920664355.1 Protofrankia sp. CiP1_Cm_nod2 | reverse complement strand
GTCCAGGAGCGGGGGGCGTTGCGGGCGAAGTAGCGGTGCGTGACTGCCTCGCTGACGGTGGAGCAGGTGCGTTGCAGCGACACCAGCAGGTCGGGCATGTCGTCGACCAGCTCGTCCACGCTGCGGAACTCAAGTTCGGTGCGGGCCCGGCCGACGATGCGGCGGGCCATGTCGTCCACGGTGAACCGGGCCTCGCGGCGGGTGCCGTCGAGCTCGGCGAGGATCTGCTCGGCCATCGACAGCGACCAGTACACCGACCGTGGGAACAGCCTGTCCAGCAGCAGGAACTCGGCGACGCGCGCGGCGTCCACGGCCCGCCGGTAGGTCCGCAGGTACGCCTCGTGCGCCCCGCAGGAGCGCAGCAGGCTCACCCAGCTCTGGGACGCGGGATCCTCGCTGATGCTCGACGACAGCAGCCGGGCGGTCATGTCGACCCGTTCCAGGCTGCGCCCGAGGATGAGGAAGCGCCAGCCGTCGTCGCGGGCGAGGGTGGCGTCGACCAGGCCGGCGAGCATCGCCGTCCGTTCCCTGATGTAGCGGAAGAACACGTGCGGGCCGAGGCGGCGCGCGAGCTCCTCGGAGTGCGGCAGGTCGTTCCAGGTCGCGTTCAGGCACTCCCAGACCTCGCTGGAGATGACGTCGCGGGCGCCGCGGGCGTTCTCCCGGGCCGCGCCGACCGCGCCGGTGATGCTGGACGGGTTGGCCGGGTCGAACGCGAGCAGTTCGGTGACCTGCCGTGAGTCCGCGGCGGCGGCGTCGTCGGGCGCGGGCATGCCCATGACGGCCAGCAGCTCCCGGCCGGCCGAGGTCTCGTCCAGCCACGGGTCCTCCAGCACCCGTTGGACGTGGACGTCGAGGATGCGGGCGGTGTGCTCGGCGCGCTCGGAGTAGCGGCCGATCCAGAACAGCGACTCGGCGATGCGGCTCAGCATGCGGCCGGCCCGTTCAGGCGGCGGGCCTGGTCACCGATGGTCTCCGGCCGTGGCTGTCCGTGTTCCGACTGGTCCCACCGCGGCTCCTGCCGCTGCCCTTGCCGCTCCTGCCCCTGCCATGGCTGCCCCTGCCATGGCTGCCCCGGCTCCTGTCGCCGTGGCTGCCCCGGCCGGTGTCGTGGCCGCCCTGGGGGTGGTTGCGGCTGCCGTCCCTCCCGCTGTTGTTGCTGTTGTTGCTGCTGGTCGCAGGAGGGGAACGGGCCGACGTCGGGGCCGTCGGCGACCTGCGGGACGTTGCCCGGCGGCCGGGTGCGCGGGGAGATGCTCTCCCGGCTGGACTCCGGCGAGGCCAGCACCCAGGTGTCCTTGGAGCCGCCGCCCTGGCTGGAGTTGACCACGAGGCTGCCGCGCGGCAGCGCGACCCTGGTCAGCCCGCCCGGCAGCACCCACACCCGGCGGCCGTCGTTGACCGCGAACGGGCGCAGGTCCACATGCCGTGGCCCCAGCCGGTCACCGGCGAGCGTGGGCGAGGTCGACAGCCGCACGATCCGCTGGGCGATCCAGCCACGCGGGTCGGCTTCGATCTTCAGCCGTAACACGCCGAGCTCCGCCGCGGACGCCTGCTCGCCGATGACGATGCCCTTGCCGCCGGAGCCGTCCACCGGCTTGAGCACGAGCTCGTCGAGGTGGCCGAGCACATGGTCGCGCTGGTCGGGGTCTTCCAGCCGGTAGGTGTCGACGTTGGCCAGGACCGGTTCCTCGCCGAGGTAGTACCGGATGAGGTCGGGGACGTAGGTGTACATCAGCTTGTCGTCGGCGATCCCGTTGCCGACCGCGTTGGCGATGGTGACCCGGCCCGCCCGGGCGGCGTTGAGCAGCCCGGCGCAGCCGACCACCGACTCGGGGCGGAAGTGCAGCGGGTCCAGCCAGTCGTCGTCGATCCGGCGGTAGACGACGTGGACGGGCCGGTCGCCCTCTGTCGTGCGCATGGTGACGTTGTTGTTGCGTACCGTCAGATCCCGTCCTTCGACGAGTTCGACGCCCATCTGCCGGGCGAGCAGGGCGTGCTCGAAGTACGCCGAGTTGTACACCCCCGGTGTCAGCACGACCACGGTCGGGTCGGCGACGTCGGGCGGGGCGGCGGCCCGCAGCGCGTGCAGCAGATGGGTGGCGTAGTCCGCGACCGGGCGCACCCGGTGGGTGGCGAACAGTTCGGGGAAGACCCTGGTCATCGCCCGCCGGTTCTCCACCACGTAGCTGACCCCCGACGGCACCCGCACGTTGTCCTCGAGGACGCGGAAGCCGCCCCGCTCGTCGCGGATCAGGTCGATGCCGCTGACGTGCGCGCGGACCCCGTTCGGCGGGTCGATGCCGTGCGCGGCGCGGTGGAAGTGCGCGCTGGAGAGCACCAGCCGGCGGGGGACGATCCCGTCGGCCAGGACCTCCGCCCGCCCGTAGATGTCGGCGAGGAACGCCTCCAGCGCCCGGACACGCTGGGTGACCCCGCGTTCGATGACGTCCCATTCGGAGTTGTCCAGCAGGCGGGGGACGAGATCCAGCGGGAAGGGGCGCTCCTCGCCGAAGAGGTTGAAGGTGATCCCGGCGTCCCGGAACGCCCGGTCGAGCGCGGCCTTGCGGGCGGCGAGGTCGCTGCTGCTCAGCGGCCGGAGGGCGTCGTAGAGCGAGGCGTACAGCGGGCGGGGGGTGTCCGGGGCCTCGAACACCTCGTCCCAGGCCTGCGTGGCCTGGGACGCATACCCTTCGAAGAGGTCCGCCACATCCGGAGAGCCTAAGTTGCCTGTGTTACCGCCGTATGACGGCGTTTCGGCCCTGGTGGCACAAAAATGATCACCATGCCGCCGGCTGTCGGTTGCAGGATGGATACAGATGTGTACCAGACGGCTAACCGTAGTCCGAGATCGGGCGATCGTAGTCTGAGACGATGGGTCTGGCGGCGCGGTGCCGCCTCGCTGTCATCGGCTGTCGGTTGCCAGCACCAGTCGGTCGGTGACCGGCAATCGGTTGCCGGTCACCGGCTGCCGGTAGGGCGGTAGCCGATCGCTCCACGTTCGTCGACGTTCCCGGAAGGCCACGTACACCAATGATCATTGCGTCCGATCTCGAGCTGCGCGCGGGCGCCCGCACCCTCATCGAGGCGGTGTCGTTCCGCATCCAGCCCGGCGACCGGATCGGGCTCGTCGGACGCAACGGGGCCGGCAAGACGACGCTGCTGAAGACGCTGGCCCGCGAGACCCTGCCGTTCGCCGGCACGGTGGACGTCCGCGGCGAGCTCGGCTACCTGCCGCAGGATCCCCGCAGCGGCGACCCGTCCGATACGGTCCGCGACCGCGTTCTTTCTGCCCGTGGTCTCGACGCGTTGCTGCGCGAGATGGAGAAGCTGCACGTCGAAATGGCCGAGCTGGTCGACGAGGCCGCCCGCGACACGGCCATCCGCCGCTACGGCCGGCTGGAGGAGCGTTTCGGCACGCTCGGCGGGTACGCGGCCGAGGCCGAGGCGGCCCGGATCTGCTCGGCGCTCGGGCTGTCGGACCGGGTCCTCGCCCAGCAGCTCGAGACGCTCTCCGGTGGCCAGCGCCGCCGGGTGGAGCTGGCCCGCATCCTCTTCGCCGGGGCCGGCGACAACCAGGCGACCCTGCTGCTCGACGAGCCCACCAACCACCTCGACGCCGACTCGGTCGTCTGGCTGCGCGACTTCCTGCGCTCCCACGACAGCGGGCTGGTCGTGGTCAGCCACGACGTCGACCTGCTCGACCGCTGCGTGAACAAGGTCTTCTACCTCGACGCCACCCGCGCCGCACTGGACGTCTACAACGTCAACTGGAAGACGTACCTGTCCCAGCGGGAGCTCGACGAGCGCCGCCGCCGCCGCGAGCGGGCCAACGCCGAGAAGAAGATCGACGCGCTCAAGGCCCAGGCGGACAAGATGCGGGCCAAGGCGACCAAGGCCCGCGCGGCCCACCAGATGGACCGCCGGGCCGAGCGGCTGGCCGCCGGCCTGGCCGAGGTGCGCGTCGCCGACCGGGTCGCCAAGCTGCGCTTCCCCGACCCGGCGCCGTGCGGGCGCACGCCGCTGACCGCCACCGGGCTGTCGAAGTCCTACGGGTCGCTGGAGGTCTTCGCCGGGGTCGACCTCGCCATCGACCGCGGCGCGCGCGTCGTCGTCCTCGGCCTCAACGGCGCCGGCAAGACCACGCTGCTGCGGATCCTCGCCGGCGCCGAGACCCCCGACACCGGCGAGGTCCATCCCGGTCACGGGCTGCGTCTGGGCTACTACGCCCAGGAGCACGAGACCCTCGACACCGACCGCTCGGTACTGGACAACATGCGCGCGGCCGCACCCGGCACCTCGGACGTGGAGCTGCGCCGCATCCTCGGGGCCTTCCTGTTCAGCGGGGACAGCGTCGACCAGCCGGCCGGCACCCTCTCCGGCGGGGAGAAGACCCGGCTGGCCCTGGCCGGGCTGGTGTGTAGCGCCGCCAACGTGCTGCTGCTGGACGAGCCGACCAACAACCTCGACCCGGCGTCCCGCGACGAGGTGCTGGCGGCGCTGGCCACCTTCCGCGGGGCGGTGGTGCTGGTGACCCACGACCCCGGCGCGGTCGAGGCGCTCGCGCCCGACAAGGTCCTGATGCTGCCGGACGGCGTCGAGGACTCCTGGTCGGCGGACCTCGCCGAACTGATCACCCTGGCCTGAGACGTCACCGGCGGCCCGCGGGGCGGCCCGCTCCGGCGGTGTGTCCGGCCCGGTCGGCGGAGCTCCGGCGTAGTCCGGCCGGGGCTGGCGCGGTCCGGCGTGGGCTGGCGGTGTGTCCGGCGCGGGCCGGCGGCAGTGATCGTCCTGGCTCGCGGGTCGCGGTCATCATGGCCGGCGGGCGGGTGACCGGCCCGGCTTGGCACACTGGCCGGGGACGTATCGGACGCCGTCACCATCTGATAACCGTCCGGGAAGCGTCCGGAGATCGTTGATAGATCGTCGAGAAGCTGTCGAGGAGTGGTGGGTCAGGTGGTCGTGTGAGCGCGGAAGGTGGTAGCAGGGCGGTCGTAGCCGCGCTGGCGGCCAATCTGGGGATCGCGCTGGCGAAGCTCGTCGCGTTCCTCATCACCCGGTCGTCGTCGATGCTGGCCGAGTCCATCCACTCGCTCGCCGACTCGGGCAACCAGGGCCTGCTCCTGCTCGGCCGGCGGCGCGCCACCCGGCCGGCCGACGAGGAGCACCCCTTCGGCTACGGCCGCTCCCGCTACATCGCCGGCTTCCTCGTCGGGATCGTGCTGTTCAGCGTGGGCGGGCTGTTCTCCGTCTACGAGGGCGTGGAGAAGCTGCGCCACCCGCACCATCTGGACAACGGCGTGGTGGCGGTGGTCGTCCTGCTGGTGGCGATCGGTCTGGAGGCGTTCTCCTTCCGGACCGCGATCCACGAGACCCGGCAGGTCAAGGGGGACGCGTCGTGGTGGGGCTTCATCCGCGCGGCCCGCGCCCCCGAGCTGCCGGTGGTGCTCCTGGAGGACCTCGCCGCGCTGGTCGGCCTCCTGCTCGCCCTGGGCGGTGTG
>NZ_CAKKTL010000039.1:19112-27349 GCF_920664355.1 Protofrankia sp. CiP1_Cm_nod2 | reverse complement strand
GGCCTGACCCTCGTGACCGACGACCCGATCTGGGACGGCGCGGGCACCCTCGCCATCGGGATCCTGCTGCTCGTGGTGGCCGTCATCGTCGCGGCGGAGACCCAGGCGATGCTGGTGGGGGAAGCGGCGGCCCCGGCGACGGTCGCGGTTATCCGGGACGTCCTCGGGCACTCCCCGCACATCACCGACGTCATCCACATCCGCACCCTGCACCTGGGGCCGGAGGAGCTGCTCGTCGCGGCGAAGATCGTGCTGGACGTGGAGCTGACCGTGCCCGCTGTCGCGGCCGTGATCAACGACGCCGAGTCCCGGCTGCGCGCCGCGGTCCCCATCGCGCACCGCATCTACCTGGAGCCGGACCTCCGTCCACCCGCGGCAGAGCCCGCCGCGGCAGAGCCCGCCAGGGCACAGGCCAGCACCCCGCCAGCCCACTGACCAGCCCCGCGCCCCCATCCCGTCCGTGGGAACGAGTACGTAGGTGGCTGCTCTGGCAGCCGGTTGTTCCCTCGTTCTCGTGGGCGGGCGGCTCACGGGACGGGTGGGGTGGTGGGGAGGAGGGCTTGGGTGATGATCGCGGTGAGGGCGCCGGCAGTGGTCAGGGCCAGCGGGAGGGGGCCGGCGCGGGCGGTGTCGCCCGGGCCGTTCGGGCGTGGGTCCGGCGCCAGGGCCGGGACCACCAGCCAGCAGTAGAACGGCAGCCAGGAGTGCTCCGGCGCCGTGGCGGCAAGCCCCGTCAGCATGCCGAAGAGAATCGCGGGGACCGCGCCGACCAGGAACGGCCAGCCGGGCGTGAGCCGGATCCGCCGGGCCGCCCGGATGATCACCGGCCCGCACGCGACCAGCACGACCGCCAACCCCACCGGCAGCCGGGCGAGCGGCTCCGGAAGTGTCGCCGCGCCGGCCAGGCCGGCCTGCGCGGCCGTGTGGGCGGCCTGCGCGCGGGCCGCGGCCAGCCCGTCCGGCCAGGAGAACCCCCACAGCGACAGCAGCGACAGCGGCACCAGGAAACAGCCACCGGTGATCACGTTGAGCAGCGGCCGGCGGCGGACGAAGTACGCCGCGACGACCGTCGCGCCAAGCCAGGGCATCGCGTAGTCGAACAGCGTGGCCACGCCGAGGAGCAGGCCGCACGCCGCCGCCCACCACAGCCGCCGTCCCGGCTCGGAGCCGACGACCCCGAGCGTGACGAACGCGGCGCCGAGGGCCGCGGTCACCGCGTCCACCGACGCGGCCGTCCACAGCGCCCAGGGCGCCAGCAGCAGAACCGGGACGAGACGGCGGGCGGCGGTCTCATGGCACAGCGACCGGACCGCGACCGCCACCAGCGGGACCGTGGCCGCGCCCAGCGCCGTCAGGACGGCACCGAGGGCGATCGGCGTGGTGATCCCCAGCTGGGCGAGCAGCCACACCAGCAGCGTCGGCCCCGGGGGGTGGGCCCGCGCGCCGTAGCCGCCGGCACCGGTGTGCTCGGTGAACGTCCGCAGCAGGGCCGTCAGGCCGGCGTCGGCGGCGGCCGGCCCGTCCGGCAGGTGCCCGTCGCTGGCCGTGGACGCACCGACCGCGAGCGCGCCGGCCAGGCCCGGGTGGGCAGTGCCCACCGCCAGCGCCCCCGGGTGGGCACTGCCCACCGCCAGCGCCACGGCCCAGCCCAACGCGGCCACATAGCTGGCAATGAGGAGCGGGACCCACCGCAGCCAGGTGTGGACGCCGCGCCAGGCCGCGACAGCGACCACGGCCGCCACCGCCGGGGCGGACAGGGACGCCGGGGAGACGCCGGGGCGCCGGCCCGCGGTGAACGGCAGCCCGCCGGACATGGCCGGCAGCGGGTTCCATCCCTGGCCGGCGGTGGCACGCGCCAGCGCGGCCAGCCCCAGGCAGCCGGCGATCGTGACGATCCACAGCGCGATTTCCGCGGGCTGGGCGGAATCGCCACCGGAGGACGGCCGGTTCCGCATGCGCTCCCGCATACCCGGCCGTCCGTTTTCACCCGTCCCGCTGCCCGACGGCGCGGCGGTGATCGGAACGTCGGCCACCTTCAGCGTGGCCCGGGGACGCGGGCCGGACAGGGCGTGGGAAAGAAACGGTCATATCGTTGCCGGCCCGCCGGGCGGATCCCGGTTGACGGGGGACGAACGGGTGGCGCGGAAGTGGCGCGCCGCCCGGTGCCGGTGCCGGCCGGAGGCATTTCCGGCGGCGGGCATGCCGACTGGTGAGCCCGGTCCTCCGGCGTGATGACCACATATGCACCGTAACCAGGGTGGCGGCATGCTGTTCGAGCGGCGCGCGAGAGGCTCGTCGATGCCACTGGCGCCGTTCGGCGGACGCCGTTCAGCGAGTGTGGCGTCCGGCGGTGCCGGTGCCACTTCGCCACCGCGCCATCGTCCGTGCCATCGCCCGCGTCACCGTAGCGCCAGCGCCGCGCCACCGTCACGCTGCTGGTTCGTCGCTGGTCCGGGGCGCTGCCCGACGTTACGCGCCAAAGTTTCCGTCGAGCCTGGTAGTGGCAAGAGAGTGTGGACGTTGTCATGATGTTGGTATAAGCACGGCTTCTCTCCGTCGTGTCGGGAAATGGGTCGGATCCGGTGCGTGGTCGTTGTTGTTCTTGTGGTGAGTGGATGGGAAAGACTTGACAGATCCGCCTGGGGGGATCGAGCTTGCGAGGAGATCGTGTGATGGATCACATGCGCTTCGAGTGGCGCGTTCACCGCAACTGAGTGAAGATCGGTTCGCAGATCATCTATCACGGAGGGGGCCACATTGGCCGAGCTTAGGAAAGGAACCCGGATCACCGGCGCGGAGCGCGACAAGCTTGCATCAGAGCTTCGGAAGAAGTACGAGGCAGGGCAGAGCATCCGTCTTCTCGCCGAGTCGTCGGGCCGTTCGTACGGGTTCGTTCACCGCATCCTCTCGGAGTCCGGCACGACCCTGCGGGGTCGTGGCGGCGCCACCCGGGGCAGCAAGAAGAAGAGCGCCTGATCATGTCGGTGCCGGCCGTCGCCGACCAGGCGGCGGTCGGTCTGGCGCTGACGATCGACGGTCCGAGGGCGACCATCGCCGTCGATCGTCAGGACCACGCCACCGTGCGTGTGCCAACTGGGCACGCGTCAACTGAGCACGCGTCAACTGAGCACGCGTCAACTGAGCACGCGTCAACTGAGCACGCGTCAACTGAGCGCCAGCCAACTGTGCGCGAACCGCACGAGCCAACCGTGCGTGAACCAGTCGCGCGCGAACCGGCTGGGCGCGTGCCCAGCCCGTCCGCCGCGTTGTCCACCGTGCTGGCCGGTATCGGGCGCTCCCTGCCCGGCAGCGTCCGGCTGGTGATTCTTCGGATCGCTGGCGGCTCGTCGCCGTCCAGCGGTGGCCACCGCGCGGCGGCCGGGGAGCGGCCATCTGATGATCAACCGGCTGGCGGCCGGACGAGCGGGGAGCGGCCGGCCGACGGCGGGCCCGCGGGCCGGCCGTCCGACGCTGGGGTGGCCGCGCGACGGCCGGCCACGGGCGACCTGACGTCCCGCGACACCGCGTCCCGCGACACCGCGTCCCGCGACACCGCGTCCCGCGACACCGCGTGTCACGATATGGCGCGTCACGACTTGAGGTGCCTCGACGCGGCGCCCCGCGACACGGGGACGGCCGCCGGATGGCAGGCCGCGCTCGGCTGGTTGTCGCGCCCTGACCTGTTCAGCGTCGCGGTCGTCAGCGGGTACGCCGTCGACGCCCTGCATCTCGCGCTCGCCTGCGATCTGCGGATCGCCTGTGACGACGCGTACCTGTCCTTCGGCGGCCTGCGTCATGGCGGTGTTCCGGCGCTGGGGGTTTCCCGGGCGTTGGTCGACCTGGTCGGCTACAGCCGCGCGCTGGACCTGTGCGTGACCGGACGTATGCTCTCCGGCGCACAGGCGCAGGCGGTGGGGCTGGTGGACCGGCTGGCCGCCCCCGCCGAACTCGACCGGGCCGTGGAGGAACTGGCCGCCGCCCTGCTCGCGGCCCCTCGCGAGACGGCCGTCGAGGTCAAGGCGTTGCTGTTGCGCGGACGCGAGCTTTCCGTGGCGGATCAGCTACGTGCGGAGCGCGACGCCCAGGTGCGCTGCTCGTCGGCACCGGCCGGGGCAGCCGGCTGACGCGTCCGGCCGAGGCCGTGACGGGAACGATCCTCGTCTGCTTTCGCTTACAGTGTTGCGATGTAAGCATGAGCAGAATGTGGGGGTCCACCGATGAGATTCGCCGAGGACGGGCCGCGCGTCAGCACGCGGGCCTTCCAGCGTGACCGCTCGGTCGTCCACCAGAAGCTGCGGCCGGGCACCCTGCGCCGGATCGTCGGGTTCGCGCGTCCCTACCGGAGGATGCTCGTCGGCTTCCTCATCCTGATCGTCATCAGCGCCGCGCTCGGCGCGACGACCCCGCTGGTCTACAAGGCGATCATCGACGAGGGCATCGTCCCCGGCCGGGTGGGCGTCGTGGAGGCGCTGGCCATGCTGGTCGGGCTCATCGCCGTCGTCGACGCGCTGCTGGCCCTCGCGCAACGGTGGTTCTCCGCCCGCATCGGCGAAGGGCTGATCTTCGACATGCGGGCCAGGCTGTTCGACCACGTCCAGCGCCAGCCGCTGGCGTTCTTCACCCGGACCCAGACCGGTGCCCTGATCTCCCGGCTGAACAACGATGTCCTCGGCGCCCAGTCGGCCTTCACCGGGACGCTGTCCTCGGTCCTGTCCAACATCGTCTCGGTTGGCTTCGTCCTCGCCGCGATGATCGTGCTGTCCTGGCAGATCACGGTCGTCTCGCTGTTGCTGCTGCCGGTCTTCGTCGTCCCGGCGCGGCTGCTCGGGCCGAAGCTGGCCGCGCTCACCCGGGAGAGCTACGGGCTCAACGCCGAGATGAACACGGTGATGACCGAACGGTTCAACGTCTCCGGGGCGATGCTCGCCAAGCTCTACGGCCACCCGGCCCGGGAGAACGACGGCTTCACGGCCAGGGCCGCCCGGGTCCGTGACATCGGCGTCACCCAGGCCATGTACGGCCGGATCTTCTTCGTCTCGCTGACCCTGGTCGCCTCCCTGGCGACCGCGATCGTCTACGGCGTGGGCGGGCGGTTAGCCGCCGAGGGCACGCTTCAGGTCGGCACCGTCGTCGCGCTGACCTCGTACCTGTCGCGGCTCTACGGCCCGCTGACCCAGCTGTCGAACGTCAACGTCGATGTGATGACCGCGCTGGTCTCCTTCGAGCGGGTCTTCGAGGTGCTCGACCTCACCCCGGCGATCGCCGACCGGCCGGGCGCGGCCGACCTGCCGCCCGGCGCGGCCACGGTCGAGTTCGACGACGTCGGCTTCCGTTACCCGGCCGCGGACGAGGTGTCGCTAGCCTCCCTGGAGTCGGTGGCGGTGCTCGACCACCGGCCGTCCGAGACCGTCCTGCACCAGGTGTCGTTCCGGGTGGCGCCCGGGGAGATGGTCGCGCTGGTCGGGCCGTCCGGAGCCGGCAAGACGACGATCAGCCAGCTGGTGCCCCGGATGTACGACGCGGTCAGCGGCACCGTCCGGGTCGGCGGCCACGACGTGAGGGAGCTCACCCTGCGGTCGCTGCGGGACGCCGTGGGCGTCGTCACCCAGGACGCGCACCTCTTCCACGACACCATCCGGGCGAACCTCACCTACGCCCGGCCGGCGGCCACGCCCGAGCAGATGTGGGCGGCCATGGACGCCGCCCAGATCGGCGACGTCGTGCGAGCGCTGCCCGACGGCCTCGACACGGTCGTCGGCGACCGCGGCTACCGGCTCTCCGGTGGGGAGAAGCAGCGCCTCGCCATCGCCCGGCTGCTGCTCAAGGAGCCGTCGATCGTCGTCCTGGACGAGGCCACCGCCCATCTCGACAGCGAGTCCGAAGCCGCCGTCCAGCAGGCTCTGGCCACCGCGCTGGCCGGCCGGACGTCACTCGTGATCGCCCACCGGCTGTCGACCGTCCGGGACGCCGACCGGATTCTCGTCATCGAGGACGGCCGGCTGGTCGACAGCGGCCGGCACGACGAGCTGCTGGCCCGCGGCGGCCTGTACGCCGAGCTGTACCGCACCCAGTTCGCCACCCAGGACGCGGCCCGCCACAGCGAGACCAGCTCCGATGCGGCCAGTTCCGAGGAACGCCGGATGGTGACCGTCCGGTCACCGTAGTCGGGGGTGTCGGCCGGGATGGCTGGTAGGCATGCGCTGCTGCCGGAGCCCGCACCCACGTCCCACAGGGGCATCAGCTGGGATGGCTTGGTAGGTATGGCTGGCAGGTGAAGCCGGCCGGGCTGCCCGCACAGGTCCTCCGGCCCGCCGTCCAGGGCCGTTCGGCACGCCTGCCCGGGCGGCGGCCGGGTGCCGGCCGCGTGCCGGTTCGTACAGGCTGTGTTCGTCCAGCTGTCAGCCGGTATCCTCGTGGCACTTGTTAAGTTACTGTCCGTGCTCGTCTCTGCTTCCCCGCCCGGCGGGGCGCGACGGCGATGCCACCGGCGGGACGGCGATGAGCCGCCAGGCTCCCCTCCGCCGCCCGCCCACCGTGAGCTGGGAACTCCCCGGCTCGGCCCGGCCGGCCCCACCGTCCGTGACGGCCGTGACGGCCGTGGGCGGGCCCGCCCGGCCGGCACACCCGCCTCCCGCGGCGGCGCGGGGCGGGTGTGCCGGTACGCCCACCTGTGCGCATGGCGTCCCCGGTAAACGGAATAGGGCCTTTTTCCCGCGGATGGAAAACTTTCCGGGTGTCGGCCAGCGGATAGTGGGGGCGGTGTACGGACCACCGGAGTCATTTCCTAGGCTTGTCTCGTGTCTCGCCGCGCG
This sequence comes from Protofrankia sp. CiP1_Cm_nod2, assembly GCF_920664355.1. Lineage (NCBI taxonomy): Bacteria > Bacillati > Actinomycetota > Actinomycetes > Frankiales > Frankiaceae > Protofrankia > Protofrankia sp. CiP1_Cm_nod2. The sequence continues at coordinate 20,537 of NZ_CAKKTL010000039.1, read as the reverse complement.
AAAATTGTATGCACACTTGGTCCGGCCACCAGCTCGCCCGAGAAGATTCGGGAGCTGGTCGAGGCCGGCATGGACATCGCCCGTCTCAACCTCTCCCATGGGTCCCATGAGCAGCATGCGCAGACCTACCAACAGATCCGGGCCGCCTCCGACGCGGTCGGACGTAGTGTCGGCATCCTCATCGACCTGCAGGGCCCCAAGATCAGGCTTGGGAAGTTCGCCTCCGGCCCGGTCACCCTGGCCCCCGGCGACCGGTTCACGATCACGACCGACGACATCCTCGGCGACCAGCACCGGGTCGGGACGACCTTCTCCGGGCTGACCTCCGATGTCACCGCGGGCGACCGGATCCTCGTCGACGACGGCCGGCTGGTGCTCGAGGTCGTCGAGGTCGCCGGCTCCGACGTCCACACCACGGTCATCGTCGGTGGCCCGGTCAGCAACCACAAGGGGATGAACATCCCGGGCGCGGCCCTCGGCGTGCCCGCCCTGACCGACAAGGACGCCAAGGACCTCCGCTTCGGGCTCGGGCTGCCCGCCGACATGATCGCCCTGTCCTTCGTCCGCTCGGCCGCCGACGTCGAGAAGGTCCGGGCGGTGATGGACGAGGCCGGGGTGCGCCTGCCCGTCCTGGCCAAGATCGAGAAGCCGCAGGCCGTCGACCAGCTCGAAGAGATCGTCGAGGCGTTCGACGGTCTGATGATCGCCCGGGGTGACCTGGGGGTGGAGCTGCCGTTGCAGGTCGTGCCACTGGTCCAGAAGCGTGGCGTGTCCTGGGCACGCGAACGCGCGAAGCCGGTGATCGTGGCCACCCAGGTGCTGGAATCGATGGTGCATGCGCCCCGGCCCACCCGGGCCGAGGCCAGCGACTGCGCCAACGCGGTCCTCGACGGCGCCGACGCGATCATGCTGTCGGCCGAGACCAGCGTCGGTGAATACCCGGTCGAAGCCGTGTCCACGATGGCCCGGATCATCGAGACGGCCGAAACGGACCTGGGCCGGCTCCCACCGCTGCGTACCCGTCCGCGTACCGTCGGTGGTGCGTTGGCGGAGGCCGCCGCCAACGTCGGCAATGTCATGGGCGCCCGCTACCTGGTGGCCTTCAGCCAGAGCGGGGACACCGCCCGCCGGCTCGCCCGCTACCGCAGCCCCATCCCGCTGCTGGCCTTCACCCCGGTGCCCGCCGTCCGCAGCCAGCTCGCGCTGCTGTGGGGCGTCGAGACCTTCCTGGTCCCGTACGCGCACAGCACCGACGAGATGGTGCGACAGGTCGACAGCGCGCTGCTGCAGCTGGAGCGCTGCAAGCCCGGCGAACTGGTGGTCGTCGTGGCCGGCACCCCCCCCGGCGTGGCCGGTATGACCAACACCATCCGAGTGCACCGGATCGGGGAGGAGGTCTGACCCCAAATTGTGGCTTCGCCACAA
>NZ_CAKKTL010000039.1:16009-18957 GCF_920664355.1 Protofrankia sp. CiP1_Cm_nod2 | reverse complement strand
TTTGGGGGCCCCTGGCGTGGTTGGCTGGCCGTCTCGGTGGGCTTACCGATCATCTTGTGATGATCGGTAAGGGGGTGGTTGGCTGGGGGTTTCGCCACGGTTTGGGAGCCCCTGGCGTGGCTGGCCGGCCGTCGCGGTGGGCCGGCCGTCGTGGTGGGCTTGTCGATCTTTTGGTGGTGATGGGCAAGGGGTGCTGGCCGGGGGCCGCCGTGAGGGGTTCTGGCCCTTGTGCGGGCTGGCCGCCCGGCCCGCCACGTTCGAACGGGTCAGGCCGAGGTCGCGAACCCCTGCTCCCTGTCTCCCGGTAGGCGTCATCCGTGTCGATGAGTGTCGCCCATCGTTGACGGGCGCCGGCTGTAAGGAAGGAGGTGAATCCGGTGCTGCCCGTCGGTATGTCGGTTCGGTCACCGCGGCCTGCGGGGTTACGGGTGGATGTCGCGCTGGTGAGGATCGGATGTCGGCATGCTTTGCGGTATTTGCGGCACCGTTTTTCGTGTCGTCTGCCGTAATGGGCGTGTAGGCCGGACGCCGTGGCCGCTTTGGGACAACTGTGATCGGCCGTGGTTTTCCGGACCGGCTGTGTCACCGCTGTCGCGGACCGGCTGGAACGGTGTGCGGCAGCGGCGGGCCGTAGGGTCGTCCTCGATGAGGATTTCGGTGGAGCCGGAGGCCGGGTCCACGCACGGGTATCCGCGGGCCCCGCGTGCGTATGCGGCCAGTCAGGCGAACGTACAGTAATGCCGCTTACGATACGTCGTAAAACGACTACTGGAGCGGCGCGTGCTCCGGATTACGCTGGGCCTGACTCGGCCCTCGTGACCCGGGAGCGTGCGCAATGACCGATCAACCGCCACAGCGGCCTGGCCGAACCGACCAAGGCGCTGACAGCGTCAGATCCGGTCCGCCCGCGAGCCCGTCAGGCTCAGCGGGGTCATCGAGCCCGGCAGGGCCGTCCGCCGGGGAGGGCACGAACGCGGACGGAGGGAAAGCCGACAGCGGGATGAAGGACGTCGGACGTCCGTCGGATCCGTCCGAGCGGGCGCGTCCGCCCGCTCCTTCCATGGCGCACCCTTCCCCAGGCAGCGCCGCGGGCAGTGGCACAGGAAGTGGCGCCACGGCCGGGCCGGACACGCGGCAGGCATCCGGGCATCGTCCAGCGCAACCGCCACGCTTCAGCGCTGGTGGCGCTGGTGGCGCTGGTGGCGCTGGTGGCGCTGGTGGCGCTGGTGGCGCGCGGCCGTCTGGGGAGCGGTCGTCGGCCCCGGCCGGCCGGTCAGCGCTGGACCGCGGCTCGGGCGTGGCACCGGGTGAGCGTCCGGTGGCCTCATCGCCGTCCGGGACGGCGGCCGGTCCCGCGGGGACGGCGGGCCGGGCGAGCGATCCGAGCGGTCGACATGCCGGGGCGCAGCCCTGGCAGGGGCCGGCCGTGCGGCCGGCAGCACGGCCCGCCGGCAACCGCCTCCTCGGTGGGACCGCCGCCGACGGGCAGCCTGTCGCCAGCTCTCGCGGGGCGGACGCGCCGAAACCCTCGGGAGCGCAGCCGTCACCGCCGCGTGAACCCGAGTCGGGGCGGGCGCAGCCAGCGCAGGGCGGCTCCCGTCCGGTCGAGCCGCCGCGTGCCTCACGGGCGCCAGCGGCCGGGGCACCGTCGGCCGCTCGGTCAGGCGATGCCCGTCCGGCCGATGCGCCGCGCGTCCCGCCCTCGCGGGCCGAGCCTTCCCGGGTGGAACGCCGTGTGTCACCGCCCGCGGAGCCCCGCCGGGTGGAGCTCCACCGGACGCAGCCGCCGCCCACCCCGCCGCCGCCCACCCCGCCGCCGCCCACCCCGCCGCGGAGTGCCCAGACGCCGCCCACCCCGCCGCCGAGCGCGCAGCCACCGAGCGCGCAGCCCCTGCCCGAGCAGTCGTCGAGTGCCCAGCCGCCGCGTGCCCAGCCACTGAGCGCTCAGCCGCCGCGTCCCCGACCGGTTGTCGCGGGCCGTGCCCAGCCGGCCGGAGATCTGCCGGGTGGGGGCAGGCCGGGTGACGCCGGGTCACCTGCGACACCGCCGTCTCCGTCCGCTGGTTCCCCCGCCAGCCGGCCCGATCAGCGGACCACTGGCGGCGCTTCCGATCGGGCCGTTCCCGACCGGCCGGCTCCGCAACGCTCCGGGCCTGGGCGCTCCGAGCCCGAGAGATCCGGGCCTGAACGATCAGGGCCTGAGCGGGCAGGCCCGCGGCCGTCAGAGGGTTCGCCCGAGGCACGGCCGGCTGCCCGCTCCACGCCCGTCCGGTCGCAGCCACTGGGCGCCCGGCCGCAGTCGTCCGCCGCGTCCGCGCAGCCCCTCGCCGCACCCCCGCAGCCCCCCGCCGCGTCCGCGCAGCCCCCCGCCGCGTCCGCGCAGCCCCCCGCCGCGTCCCCGCAGCCTCCAGGCAGATCCGCGCAGCCGCCGGCCGGGCTGCCGCGGTCGTCGTCCAGCTCCACGCCGCCGTCGACCGTGTCCGCGCCGCCATCTGCTGGGCCTTCGCAGCCCTCCGCCGCGTCCGCGCAGCATTCAGCCAGGTCGTCGCAGTCGCCTGCCGGGCAGGCGCCTGCCGGGCAGCAGTCGGCCGGGCTGTCGCCTGCTGGGTTGTCGCCTGCCGGGCAGCCGCAGTCTCCGGCCAGGGCCTCGCAGCCGCCGGCCGCGCCCGCGCAGTCGGCCGCCGGGTCGGCGCAACCGTCCGCTGGGCCGCCGCAACCGCCTGTCGCGGGTGCGGCGCGTCTCGCCCCGGCACCGCCGGGGGTGTCGACGCATGAGTCGACGGCGGGCCCGGGACCATCGGCCGCGGGTCAGGCACAGCCGCGGCCACGCGGGCTCCTGCCCGAGGACCGGGCCGCCGGTCGGGCGCCGGTGACGGACGACTCTCCGCGGCACCCGCGGCCCGCGCGGCCGGACACGTCGGATCAGTCACCCGGACGCGACGACACCG
>NZ_CAKKTL010000039.1:14279-15601 GCF_920664355.1 Protofrankia sp. CiP1_Cm_nod2 | reverse complement strand
CCAGCACGGGGACCGCAGCGGTCTGGCTCCGGCACCTCCCGCGCCGGACGTGCCGGTGCCGCCGGCGGAGGACGACCCGGCGTCATGGGAGCAGACATCGCGGATCAGCCGGCGGACGCTGACCGGTCTGGCGACCGCGGCGGGGAGCGAGGCCACCGGGCCGGCCGGGGCGACGGCACGGCCCGGCGACGAACCGCGGTCGGTCTACCCGGCCACCGGCGCGGGCGCGACCGGGTATTTCAGCCGCCAGGCACCGGGGCGGCACGAACCCCGGCCGGAGACCGGTGATGCCGGTGTCCGGCCCGATTCCGACTTCACAGTCGTGCTCTCCCCAGTGCGGGTCACGCCACGTGACGCCTCCTCGGGGCGGTCCCCGGCGCCCGGGCCCGCCGAGCCTGCCACCGGCCGCCCCGGCGGCGAGCTGCCCGAGGAAGGATCGCCCGCCGGCCGCTCGCCTGGCAGCGGTGTACCCCGCGGGGACACGCTGGACGATCAGCCATCCGAAGAGGCGCAGTCATACCCCCCGCAGGTCACACAGCCCGCGAGGGGCGCGCGACCCGCGTCCGGTGCGGGCCCGGGCGGCTCGCGCCCGCGTTCGCCCGTGGAGCCGGAGCCCGATGTCGGTACGGAACCCGGTGGCCGGTTCGCCGGCATGCTCCTGACCATCGCCGGTGGCCTCGGCGGGATTGCCGCCACCCTGCCCTGGAGCACGATCAGTGACGGCGAGGAGAGCCGTACGTTCACCGGCCTGACGGTTGGTGATGGAAGAATCACTCTGATGCTGGCGGTCGTCCTGATGGTGATCGGTGCGGCGCATGTGGCCGGCCGCCGCTCGGGCGGCACGGGCGGCTCGGGCGGCTCGGGCGGCACGGTGGCGATGCTGCTGGGGGCGGGAGTCGCCGTGTTCGCTGTCATGGATCTGGTCGCCGGACCGGCCTCGCTGTCGTCCTTTCGGGCCCTCTCCGCCAACCAGATCAGCGTCGTTCCCGCGTCGGGGCTGGTCCTGACCCTGGTGGCCGGGTCGCTCGCGTGTGTCGGCGGTTGGCTGCTGCGGCGTGGCCGTCATGGCGGATGATCCCGCCGGTGCCGGCCCGGCTGCCCGGCCGGACCGAGGAGCCGACGTGATCGGCCGTGCCCGCGGGAGCCATGCCCGCGGGGACCGGGTTCCACCGGACGTGATTGTCTTCCAGGAGGCGGAAGCGGCCGCGCGCGCCGTCCGGCCACGTGGTACGACCAGGAGTGACGGAGGACAAGACGTCACGAGCCGGGCAGGTGCCGGCCGGCGCTGCGCGTGCCGGATTCCGGGCCCCGGCTCCGGCCGG
>NZ_CAKKTL010000039.1:10787-13912 GCF_920664355.1 Protofrankia sp. CiP1_Cm_nod2 | reverse complement strand
TCGGCCGGAGCCGGGTGACCGTCATCGGGCAGAAACGGGAGGAAGACGTGTCCGAGCAGGAACCGAGCCCGCGGGGACGCTCGGCGGTCGAGCCTGTGGCGGACGCGGGTCCTCCTGGCCGGAGGCGGCGCGATGATGCTTTTTTCGCGTTGCCGGAGGCCCGGATCCGCGGGTCGCTGTCCGGCCGGAGGCGACGCGATCATGCTTCTTTCGCGTTGCCGGAGGCTCGGGACTCCGGGCCGGTGCGTGGCCGAGGGCAGCACGATGATCCTCTTTTCGGGCCTGGTGCCACTGCCGGGGCTGGGCCGCCGGCCGGATCCCGGCTGCGGGAGCCGATCGAGGCGGCCCAGGAGCCGGAGGAGCAGATCTGGCGCTCCGAGGAGCAGCTCTGGGGGCCGCCTCCCGGGCAGGCCCGGGAGGATCAGGCCCGTGCGGTGTCCAGCACGGATCTGTCCAAGGGCCGGATGAGCGGCCCAGCCGGCGGTGCCGGCTCGCGGCCCCGGCCGACCGGTGGGGATGGCCGGAACAACGCGGATGACGCGGACGACGCGGACGACGCGGACGACGCGGACGACGCGGACGACGCGGATGACACGGATAGCACGGATAGCACGGACAGCACGGACAGCACGGATAGCACGGACGGCGCGGACGGCGTGGACGGCGCGGACGGCGAGTCGGAGCGGCTGCGCCGGTGGCGTGCCGAACGGCGTGCGGCGCACGCGCTGACGGCTGACCCGCGGTGGGCCCGGCCGCCCGGTGGCCATGGACCGGGTGCCGGGGGCGCGGACAGCGGCGGCCGGGATACCGGCGGTGGCGAGGCCTCCGATGCGGCCGCTCCCGGCACACCGTCGGCGTCCGGCGCCTCGTGGCCGCCTCCCGCCGCGGGCCGTGCCGCGGACGCCCCGGGTGAGGCCGGGCCGTCGGGTGCTGGCACCGGGCCGGACTTCCTGTGGGGCGCCCCGATCGGCGCTCGTCCGGGGGAGGCGGCCGGTGGGCCCGCGGACGGCACGGGCACCACGGCAGGCGAACCCGCGGGTGCCGGGGAGCGGCTGGTGGGGCTGCTCGGGGGCCTGCTCGTGCTGGTCGCCGGTGCCGCGGCCGTCGTCGGTTCGGTCATGACCTGGGCGACCATCACCGCCTTCGACGTCATGGAGCTCCCGCTGCGGGGCACCGAGATCGGCCGCTACTACGGTGGGACGACGGCGTTGCTCGGTGTCCTGGCGGTTGTTCTCGGCGGGATGCTCACCGGCCGTGACCGGAAGGGCTGGCGGTGGATCCTCACCGCCGTGATCGGCCTGGCGACCGTCCTGCTCGCCGTGATCGACATGATCCGCCTGCTGCGCGTCGACCGGCTGGGCGACATCGACCTGGACCTTTCGGTCGAGCTGGGGCCAGGCCTGTGGATCACGCTGCTGAGCGGGCTGCTCACTGTCGTCGGCGCGCTGCTGGCCCGGTTTCTGCCCGTAAGGCCGAAGCGGGCCCGTGGCGGGCCCGGCCCCGGCGGGCAGGACAGATGATCGCGAGTGGTGGGCGCGGACCGGGACGCCCGATGCGGGCGGCGGTCGTGGCCGGGCTCATCCCCCAGGCGGTCAGCTCACAGCCGCCAGTACAGGATGTCCCTGCCGTAGCGGCGCTGGTGGCCGGACTGGGCGGTCGGCCGACAGCCGCCGGTACGCTCACGCGGCCGGCTCGGCCACGATCCTGTCCACGATGTGCTCGGCGATGGCCAGGGACGCGGTGGCCGCCGGTGACGGCGCGTTCCGCACGTGCACGATCTTCCCGCGTATCGACAGCACGAAGTCGTCCACCAGTGCGCCGTCGCGCGCGACCGCCTGCGCGCGGACACCGGAGGGCCCCCGGACCACGTCCGCGGCCCGCAGCTGGGGGACGTACCGGCGGGCCTCGGCGATGAACGCACGCCGGCTCGTCGTGTGCAGGATCTCCCGGGCCCCGGTCCGCCAGTGCCGGCGGGCCATCGTCCGGAAGCCCGGCCAGGCGAGTGTCTGACGCAGCTCCGAGCCTCGCACGGTCAGCCCGGTGTAGCCCTCGCGGGCGGTCGCGAGGACCGCGTTCGGACCGACCAGCACGTTCCCGTCCACCTTTCTGGTCAGATGGATGCCGAGGAACGGGTACCGCGGGTCCGGCACCGGGTAGATCAGCCCACGCACGAGGTCACGACGCTCCGGGCGCAGCAGCCAGTAGTCGCCGCGGAACGGGACGATCTGCGGTGAGGGATCCTCGCCGGTGAGCGCGGCGACCTGGTCGGACTGCAGGCCGGCGCAGGCGACTAGCAGGTCGAACGGCCCGGCCGCCGTGGACACGGCCGTGACCGTGCCACCGGCGCGGGACGCGGTCGCGTGCGTGCCGTTGGGCGGCACCCGGACGTTCCCCCGGACCCGCAGGCCCAGGTGGACGCCGTCGGGGCGCTCCTCGACGGTGACGACCTCGCTGCCGGTGCGCACCGTGCCGCCGGCGTCCTGGACGCTGTCCCGCAGCCGGCGGGCCACCGCCTGGTAGTCGACGATCGCGGTCGTGGGGGAGTGCAGCGCGGCCACCCCGCGGGCGTGCGGTTCGTAGCGGCGCAGGTCGTGCCCGTCCAGCATGGTGGTGTCCGGGACGCCGTTGGCCTGTGCCCGGCGCGCGATGTCGGCGAGCCTGCCCAGTTCGCTGTCGTCGACCGCGACCACGACCTTGCCGCACTCGTCGTAGCGGATGCCGTGCGTGGCGCAGTACTCCCTGAGCAGTACCACGCCCCGTCGGCACAGGGTTGCCTTCAGTGATCCCGGCTGGTAGTACAGCCCGGCGTGGACGACTCCGCTGTTGTGTCCGCTCTGGTGGCGGGCGACGTCATGCTCCTTCTCGAAGACCGTCACCGTGGCGGCGGGATCGACCTGCCCGATCCGCCGGGCCACCGCGAGCCCGAGAATACCGCCGCCGATCACCGCGACCCGACCCGCCACGCGTCCCGCTCCTGGTTCCTGGATGCCATGGTTTCCGTGCGCGCAGGGAGCGCGGGAAGAGCTGTGGTCGCGCACCTGTCCGTCGGCGATGTTACGGGACCGGCGGGCACGCGACGCAGACGAATGATCCCCTCCCTCTCTGTCCTCGCCCCTCTCTGTCCT
>NZ_CAKKTL010000039.1:8112-10205 GCF_920664355.1 Protofrankia sp. CiP1_Cm_nod2 | reverse complement strand
CGTCCGCTCGCCCGCCGCCTTCGTCTTCCCGGTCTTCCCGGTCGCTTCGGCACGGGTGGCGGATGGCGGATGACGGACGGCGGGGCGGCCGGCGGATGATCGGGAGGCCGGGCCGGGGAGTCAGCCGAAGAAGTGGCCCGGCGGATAGGCCCGGTCGGTGCGCGAGCGCGGCCGGCCGCGCAGGGCGTCGGTCAGCGTCCGGGCGGTGTTGACCAGCGGGACGTGGCTGAACGCCTGCGGGAAGTTGCCGACCAGCCGGCCGAGGCGGGGGTCGTACTCCTCCGCCAGCAGCCCCACGTCGTTACGCAGCGCAAGCAGCCGCTCGAACAGTTCCTGGGCCTCGCGCACCCGTCCTGACAGGGCGTAGTTGTCGGCGAGCCAGAAGGTGCAGGCGAGGAAGGCGCCCTCACCGGCGGGCAGGCCGTCGACCGCGCCGTCCGCCGCGGTCGGGTAGCGCAGCACGAAGCCGTCCTGGACGAGTTCGCGCTCGATGGCGGCCACCGTGCCGACGGCGCGCGGATCCGTCGCCGGCAGGAAGCCGACGAGCGGGATGTTCAGCAGGGCCGCGTCCAGTTCGGTGGAGCCGTAGAACTGGGTGAAGGTGTTGCGGGCGGGGTCGAAGCCGCGGGCGCAGACCTCGTTGTGGATCTCGGCCCGCAGCGCCGTCCAGCGGTCCAGCGGGCCGGGCAGCCCCCACTCGGTGATGCCCTTGACGGCCCGGTCCACCGCCACCCAGGCCATCACCTTGGAATGGACGAAGTCCCGGCGTGGCCCGCGGACCTCCCAGATGCCCTCGTCGGGCTTGCGCCACCCGGTCTCCAGGAACTCCATCAGCTTGCTCTGCAGCGCCCACGAGTCGTCCTGGCCGTCGACGTCGGTGGCCATCCGGGCGACGTGCAGCGCGTCGAGCACCTCGCCGTAGACGTCCAGCTGGAACTGGTCGACAGCGCCGTTGCCGACCCGGACGGGAGCGGAGCCCTCGTAGCCGGGCAGCCACGGGATCTCGTACTCGGGCAGCCGGCGCTCGCCGCCGACGCCGTACATGATCTGGACCTGCGAGGGGTCGCCGGCCACCGCCCGCAGCAGCCACTCCCGCCAGGCCGTGGCCTCGCTGGTGAACCCGGCGTCGAGCAGGGCGAGCAGGGTGATGGTGGCGTCCCGCAGCCAGCAGTAGCGGTAGTCCCAGTTGCGGACCCCGCCGATCATCTCCGGCAGGGAGGTCGTGACCGCCGCGACGATGCCGCCGGTCGGCGCGTACGTCAGCGCCTTGAGGGTGATCAGGGACCGGCGGACGGCGTCCTGCCACTGCCCGTCGTAGGTGCAGCCGGCCATCCAGTCCGCCCACCACGACTCGGTCAGGTCGATCGCCCGGCGGACGTCGATGCGGGCGTGGGTCGGGCGGTGCGAGGGGCACCAGGCCAGGGAGAACGGCACGGACTGCCCGGCGGAGACCGTGAACTGCGCGTGGGTGGCCATGTCGTGGCCCTCCATCGGCGCGGTCGTGCGCAGGGTGACCGCGTCGGGGCCGGCGACCGCGACCACCGTGTGCTCGTCGAAACGGCGCACCCACGGGACGATCGAGCCGTAGTCGAAGCGGATGCGGGTCTCGCTGCGCATCCGGACCGTGCCTTCGATGCCCTCGACGAGCCGTAGCACCAGGTGCTCGCCGGAGCGCGGGTACATCGCGTCGACGATCCGGACGGTCCCGCTCGCCGTGGTCATGTCGGTTTCGAGGACGAGGGTGTCGCCGCGGTAGCGTCTGCTCACCGCGAGTACCGGATCGACCGGCGCGATCCGCCAGTGACCGGAGTTCTCGTCACCGAGCAGGGCGGCAAAACACGCGGGCGAGTCGAAGCGGGGCAGGCACAACCAGTCGATCGAACCGTCCCTGGAGACCAGCGCGGCCGAATGTGTGTCGCCGATCAGCGCGTAGTCCTCGATGCGGGAGGGCACGGTCTCTCCGGGGTCTCTCGGGGCCCTCCGCCACCACGAACACAGACGATCGCCAGGGACGCCGCCGCGCGGCGCACCTGGCCCCCCGTGATCGAAACGCATTGGGCCGGCTTGGGTTCAGGTCTGAATGTGACTCTGGG
>NZ_CAKKTL010000039.1:6650-7759 GCF_920664355.1 Protofrankia sp. CiP1_Cm_nod2 | reverse complement strand
CCCTACGACCTCGCTCGCGGCACTAGGTTGGGGGTGGGCCCGGCCGCGACGGTCGGACTGCGGACACCGGTCGCCGTGCGTCGGCCGGCGCCGTGCCGATCGGCGCCAAGCCGGCCGCAACCGTTGCGGCAGGCCGCCACCGCACCCGAAGGAAGGCCCGTGACCTCGCAGGACGTACCGGACGAAGTGTTGGGCGAGCCAGCGCCGACCGTGGCGGCGCGAGCCGCCGGCCGCCGCCCGCCGCGGCCGGCCGCGGCACGAGCCCTGGCCGCCACGCGCCGGGCCCTGACAGATCGGCATAACCGGCGTTGGGTGGTGCTGGGTGCGCTCGCGCTCGCCGGCCTGATTGCCTTCGGCATCTACGTCACGGTAGCCGGGCCCTCACCACGCGTCGAGGCGGTGGTCTACTTCACTCCGACCGCGACCGATGCCCAGAAGGACGCCGTCCGGGCCGCATGCCCCACCAGCGGGGGGGCGGTGCAGGAGCCCCCCGACCACAACACGGTTCAGAGCAGCCGGGTCTACCCGTTGCGCTACAACATCACGTTCGCCTCGCCGGCCGACAGGGCCGCGGTCTACCGGTGCGTACACGCCCAGTCGAACGTCATCGGCATCAGCGAGTTCACCCAGGGCCAGTAGGCCACCTCAGCTGGCCCGCCGTCGGCCGAAGGAGTAGATGGTTCCAGCTGTCCTATCGCCCCGCTTCGTGGGTCTCGCAGGTCACGGATGTGCCGTTCGCCGTTGATCTCACCGTCTCGCCGTAACCGACCGTCCGGCGGGCGGTTCCCGGATCGCACGCCGGAACGGCAGCGACCCGGGGCCGGTGCAGCAACACCAACCCCGGGTCTTGAAACCGTAGAGAAAATTGGCGAAAACTCCACCTTTGGCCAGGCCAGCCACACAAAAAGTACGGGATAGCCTGAGAAGTGCGGCAGGTGTGGGTCTGCGGAGATATCCCCGGATGAGTTTTCCACCTACGAGTGCCGGGTCAGGGCCGCGGGCGACGGCTGTCGCCGGCGGGTTTCTCGGTGCGAGAAGGGCAGGGCGTGGGCGCTGGCCTGTCGGGGCGCCGCGACGGGCTGAACACAGCAGGTCGAGCGCGACCAGTT